>NZ_JBSGJR010000079.1:0-17219 GCF_053605645.1 Micromonospora sp. NPDC003776 | reverse complement strand
GCGGGCCCGGGAACGGGCCGACGCCCTCGCCCTCATCGACGCTCAGGTACGCCGGCGGTAGGCGCGTACGGCCAGCGGCATGAAGAACGCCAGCAGCCCGACCGACCACAGCAGGGTACGCATCACCGGCCCGGCCACCGGCCCGCCGAGCAGCAGGCCCCGGCACGCCTCCATGGCGTGGCTGGCCGGATTGATCTTCACCCAGGCCTGCAGCCAGCCGGGCAGGGTGTCGGTGGGCGCCACCATGTTGGTGCCGAAGGCCAGCGGGAACATGGTGAGCGTGACGATGCCCTGCACCCCGGCGGCGTCCCGGGACACCACGCCGGCCAGCACGTAGCCCCAGCTCAGGCAGAAGCCGAAGAAGACCGTCAGGGCGCAGGCCGCGAGCGCCTGGAGCAGGCCGGTCTCCACCCGGAAACCGAGCAGGTAACCGAAGGCGAACACGGTGACCAGCGAGATCACGTACCGGACCAGGTCGCCGACGACCGAGCCGATCAGCGGCGCCGACCGGCCGATCGGCAGGCTGCGGAACCGTTCGAAGACCCCGGTGCGGATGTCCGCGTTCAGGCTGACGCCGGTGATCATGATGCCGGAGATGATCACGGTCATCACCAGCGCCGCCGGGAAGATGAACTGGAGGTACTGCTTGGTGTTGCCGGAGACCGCGCCGCCGAAGAGGTAGACGAACATCACCAGGAAGATCACCGGGATGAGCACCGCGTGGGCCAGCCCCTCCGGGGTGCGGCGCACCTTGGTGAGGCTCCGCCCGGCCAGCGCGAGGCTGTGCCGGAGCAGCCCGTACGGGCGCCTGACCGGCTCGGGCGCGGTGCCCGTGGACTGGCTGGGAACACTGGTCGCGGTCACGCCGCCACCTCCTGTTCGCGCTCGGGCGCGGCGGTGTGCCGGCCGGTGAGGGTGAAGAACACCTCGTCCAGGCTGGGCAGCCGCAGGGACAGCTCGGTCACCGCGATGTTCGCCGCGGCGAGCTGGCGCACCACCTCGGTGAACGCGGTGTCGCCGACCACCGGCACGGTGAGCACCCCGGGACCGATCTGGTCGGGCGCGTGCCCGGCGACGCCGGCGAGGATCGCCTCCGCCTCGCTCGCCTGGGCCAGGTGAGCCACGCGCAGCTGGATGGCCTGCCCGCCGACGATCTGCTTCAACTCGTCCGGGCTGCCGTTGGCGATCACCTTGCCCTGGCCGAGGACGACGATGTCGTCGGAGAGGGTGTCCGCCTCTTCGAGGTACTGCGTGGTGAGCAGGACGGTGGTGCCGTCGCCGGCCATCGTCCGGATCATCCGCCAGACCTCCTCCCGCTTGGCCGGGTCGAGCCCGGTCGTCGGCTCGTCGAGGAAGATCACCGAGGGTCGGCCGATCATGCTGGCCGCCAGGTCGAGCCGGCGCCGCATGCCGCCGGAATAGGTGCCCACCCGGCGGCCGGCCGCCTCGGTCAACTCGAACCGCTCCAGCAACTCGGTGGCCCGGGCGGTCGCCTCGGCCTTGCGCAGGTCGAGCAGCCGGCCAATGAGCACCAGGTTCTCGGCGCCGGTCAGATCCTCGTCGACCGAGGTGTCCTGCCCGGCGATGCCGATCAACCGGCGCACCCGGGCCGGCTGGCGCACCACGTCCACCCCGCCCACCGTGGCCGTGCCCGAGTCCGGACGCAGCAGGGTGGCGAGGATCCGTACCGCCGTGGTCTTGCCCGCGCCGTTGGGGCCGAGCACGCTCAGTACCGTGCCCGGGCGGGCCGCGAAGTCGACGCCGTTGAGCGCTGTGTTCGTGCCGAAACGCTTGACGAGGGCCTCGGCCTGGAATCCGTACTGCATGCTGTCGATGCTGGCAGCGGCCGCTGGCAGAGCCCGCACAGATCGCTGTCATCTGCTCCCGCGGCCCTCATCCCTCGACGCGGCGACGGGCCGCAGGAGTGGGCCCCGGCCGTGCAACTGGCGAGGATGCGTAGAAGTTCATGCGTGTCAAGATGCGATGGCGGGCGTAGCCGACACGCAGACAGTGGGCCGCGTCGGGAGCTGCGGTTGGGCAGCCTGGGCGGTGAACGGGCAGGCCTCCGTATGGTCGGCTTCGGCGCGTCGCCGACGGGAACGAACAACAGGCCGGGGTCGACCGGGTACGGGCCGACCTGCCGGCGCGCCATTGAGCGCCGAAAAGGAAATGCTTGGCGGTAGAAGCGAGCCGACGAGCGGCGGAGCGGCGGCGACCATGCGGCAAGAGAGCGACGCCACGCCTTTGCGATGCCATTACCTCTCGATGCTCTCTGAGAGTTCATGGTTCTTCCTTCCGCTTTGGGATTGACGTTTGTCTGCCGGCACCGCTGGCGCACCCCCGACATGGTGAAGAAGGCGATCTTCAGCAAGGGCGGTACAAAACACGCCGCTGGCACTCTCGCATTGAGCAATATAGAAGACGAAAACCCGGTTGGTGTTGGCATAACTTCGGGAGGATCTGCTCCGCGCCGTACGTCCGGAAGGCCCAGACCATGACGCAAACAGCCAGGATGCCGAAGCAAAGGATGCTCTTGTGGCTCAACGGACCCCATCACAGGGCCGCCCTCAACGTTTTCTTGGCCGTCACGCTCGGGCACTGGGCAGAGCACCTCGTGCAGGCGTACCAGATCTGGCTGCTTGGGTGGCCCAGGCCGCAGGCCCGCGGCATCCTCGGCCAGTTCTACCCTTCGCTGATCACATCCGAGTGGCTGCACTACGGCTATGCGGTCGTGATGCTGGGCTTCCTGTTTCTGCTGCGTCCCGGGTTCGCCGGGCGGGCCCGCACTTGGTGGACCGTGGCGCTGGGTATCCAGTTCTGGCATCACATCGAGCACTTCCTGCTCCTGATCCAGGCACAGACTGGGCACAACTTTTGGAGCAAGCCGGTACCGACCAGCCTGCTGCAGCTCGTCTACCCGAGGGTTGAGTTGCACCTGTTCTACAACTCGATCGTCTTCATCCC
Source organism: Micromonospora sp. NPDC003776 (assembly GCF_053605645.1). Taxonomy (NCBI): domain Bacteria; kingdom Bacillati; phylum Actinomycetota; class Actinomycetes; order Micromonosporales; family Micromonosporaceae; genus Micromonospora; species Micromonospora sp. NPDC003776. The sequence continues at coordinate 14,255 of NZ_JBSGJR010000079.1, read as the reverse complement.
GATGGTGATCGCGATGTACCTCCACCTGCGTCCGAGGCCCTCCGAGTTGGAGGCCATGGAGTGCAGCTGTGTCGGGCGCCCGAACCAGCCGCTTGCCCTCGCGTCGCATGCGGCGTGATCTTCGGCTGCGTGCCGGCCGACTGGGCCGGCACACAGCCCGGCTGGCCGCCGTCGTGATGGTGATTCTGGCGGCGCTGCCGGGCGTGGCCAGCGCAGACAGCTCGCTGGTCTCGGCGGAGCCGGCGTCGGGAGCGGTACTGGCAGCTCTGCCCGACAAGGTCACCCTGCGCTTCGCCGGTAAGGTGTGGGGGGACGACTCGCACGTCGCCGTCTTCGACGCCGGCGGCGGTGAGCTGGCAGACGGAGACGTTCAACAACCTGGCCCGGAGCAGCTGCAGCTCCCCATCCGGCTCACCGCGCCTGGTGATTTCACGATCGCCTACCACGTCATCTTCCTCGACGGCAGCAGCGCCACCGGGGTGTACCGATTCAGCGCCGGCACCGGCGCGGCGCCGGCGCCGCTTCCCGCCGTGGCGGCACAACAGACGATGATCGCATCCGTCACGGGCCACCAGCATCAGGTCGACGCGGCAAGCGCGGTCCTGCTGGTGATCGACGGCGCTGTTCTGGTGGTGGTGCTTTTCCTGATGTGGGTGCGCCCGCGGCACAAACGGCCGGGCGCCGCGAGGGCATGGCGTTACCGCGAGGGGAACTCACCCTAGTCCAGGGCGTACGCAATTTCGGTGAGGTACCGGCCATAGTCCGACTGGCTCATCTGCGCGCCCAGCCGATAGCAGGCGTCCGCGTCGATGAACCCCATCCGCAGCGCGATCTCCTCGAGGCAGGCCACCCGCACGCCCTGCCGTTTCTCGATGATCTGCACGTACTGGCCGGCTGCGAGGAGGGAGTCGTGGGTGCCGCAGTCGAACCATGTGTTGCCGCGGCTCAGCCGGATCAGCCTCGCCCGGCCCTGCTTGAGATACTCATAGTTGACGTCGGTGATCTCCAGCTCACCGCGCGCCGACGGGCTAATGCGCCGGGCGATTTCGACCACCTCGTTGTCGTAGAAGTAGAGGCCGGTGATGGCGTTGTTCGAGCGGGGGCGCAACGGCTTTTCCTCGATGGAGACGAGCATGCCCGAACCGTCGACCTCGCCGATGCCGTACCGCTCAGGGTCGGAGACCGGGTATCCGAACAGCGTGCAACCCGCTGCCGACGCCGCGCACTCCTGCAGCAGCTGAGCGAAGCCGGCACCGTGAAAGAGGTTGTCGCCGAGGATCAGGGCAACCCTGTCGTCGCCGATGTGGTTGGCGCCGATCGTGAACGCCTCGGCGATGCCTCGCGGCTCGTCCTGTACGGCGAAGGAGAGCCGCAGGCCGAGCTGGGCGCCGTCGCCGAGTAGGCGGCGCATGAGTGGCATGGCGGACGGCGTCGAAATGATCAGGATGTCGCGGATGCCGGCAAGCATCAGCACGGAGAGCGGGTAGTAGACGAGTGGCTTGTTGTAGACCGTGAGCAGTTGCTTCGACGTGACCCGGGTCAACGGGAACAGCCGGCTGCCGGTGCCCCCGGCCAGGACGATTCCCTTCATGCCGCCTTCCCTCCGCTCGCCTCGGCGCTCACGTCCGGAACGTCACTTCATAAAAATATAGCAAACGTCCTTGATGGTCACATCGTGGCTGGGCACCATGGCAAGAATGAGGGCCATACCGACCGACGTCTGGGATCCGTTCTCCACAGAGACACTGGAAACTTCACCAGCGAACGAGCCGCAACGCGCCGCCTTCGTCGAGCGGGCGCGTAACGTCAACACTGACGTGCGGGAATCGGTCAGCCGGGCTATCCAGGGCACGTTCCCGCGGCAGGTGGCTGTCCTGCTCGAGGCCGTCGTCACCTGGATCTGCGGCTGCCCGCACCATGGCCAGAAGCCCCTGGTGCGTCGGAGCAAGCTCGTCTACACGATCGAGGCGTTCGGCGGCTTCGCGCTCACGGTCGCCCTCGGCTGCCTGGCGGTCTCCGCACGGCTGTGGTACCTGCTGCCAGTCCTGTGGCTCATCCTGGCCGGGCGCACCTGGGCGCTGTTCAACATCTTCCATCACGCGACGCACGACACGCTGTTCGAGTCGCGCCGCGTCAACCGCACCCTGGCCTTCTCGGCGTCGCTGGTGTCCTTCTCATCGTCGCTGGATTCGTACCGCGAGGAGCACATCCGCAGCCATCACACCCGCGCGATGTGCACCTACCAGGACCAGGAGGCGGTCTTCCTGCCACTGGGATTCCCTCCCGGCATGCCGAAGCGCTACTACTACCGGCGCTTGGCCTATCTCATCCTCACTCCATGGACCTACCTGCTCTACACGCGCTACCGGCTGTGGGACTGGCAGCGCGGGGAGCCGTGGCACCGCAAGGCCGCGGTGTGGCTGTTCGCGGCGTCCCTGGTCGCCGGCGCGTATCGATTCGACCTCCTTCCCGAGCTGCTGCTGGGCTACGTGGTGCCACTGTTCGTGGTGTTCAACGTGACCGGCTTGGTGGGCACGTTCAGCGAGCACCACTGGGGAACGCTGCTCGACCAGCCCGCCCGGCTGCGCCTCGTGTTGCTCCAGCAGAGCCGCTTCCTTCTGGACGCGGCGCCGAGCCGGACGCTGCCGACTGGCCGGCGGATCGCGGCATGGGCCCTCTGGTGGATCCGGCTGCTGGGCTACCACCTCCCAGTACGGGTCGCGGTGCTGCCCGGTGACTCGATCCATCACGACCACCACCACCGGCATCCGCGCACCGAGCAGTGGACGATGAGCACGTACGAGCGCTTCGACCACCTCGAAAACGGATGCCCAGGCTTCACCAACTACCCGCACATGCACGCCTGGTCCCTCGGCGAGGCGATAGACCGCGTGTTCACCCGCATGTCCGCAGCGCCTCTGCCGGACCCGGCGCTCGACCTACCGCAGACCCGTGCGCTGCAGCGGGCCTTCGCACACGCTCGCGGCCGTTCCGCCTACCCGGACGGTGGTCAAGGTGGCGCCGGTGCGTGCCTCCCGGCCACCACACGCCCGACAGCCGGTGCTTGGCGGACATATGGCGGGTAGTCGCCATTGATGGTATCGACCGTTGGCCCGGCATCACCTCTGCGATGCCGAGAACAGCAGGAGACCACAGGATGCCGGGCGTTACGGCCAGGGAAAGCCGCCCTGGGGCTGAAGGTGGGGACCGGCCGCTTGTTCGGCGTCCCGGGAGAGGCCTCTCTTGTCCTGATATCAGAAGTCGTATCAGGAGCCGGCGGCCTCGGGACCGGGCACCTTTCGGTGAGTTTGGACTACCGCGGCCCGGTCGGTGTTGCGCCGGTTCTCCGGCACCTGGCTTGCCGCGACGAGACGCCGCAAGGGCAGCGCCCGCGTGCCGATGAAGGCAGCCTCCATTACGGAGTTACGCCACCCCACGAACACCCGTGACGGCAGCGACACCAGAGAAGGGCGGTGCCGCATCACCCAACGGACCGCAACGCAGCGGCTTTCCGGCACCCGAACTCGTCTCCTACGCCTGCCCCGGCGTTCTGTAGGCCCCGACCGGCTGGAAACCCACGCCGACCTTCAAGAACGGGTATGAATGCGGCCCGTCACCCGTCCCTGTCAGCCGTGGCGCAGTTCCTGCATCGGGTGCCCGACGTAGTACACGCCCTCTTCGTGGTTGCCGTAGTAAGCGTGGAACCCGACCCGCAGGTACAGGGACACCGGTGTCCGTCGCGGTGCGGTGTCGACCGGTCGGCCGAGCCGTACGGCCTCGAGGAACGCCGGGACGTCGTACGCGAACGGCTCGTCGGCACGGTGGTAGTACGCCTCGCCGTCGACGTACTCGACGGGGAGGTCGATCGGCGATGCTGCAGGAGGGTCGAAGACCGGCCGGGTCAGCTGGTCGTACCGGAACACCTCGGTCAGCAGTTCGGCGTGCTTTGTCGGCAGCTGCGGCAGGATGACCTCGGTCCACCACGCGGTGAGCAGGGTGTCTAGCTCCGGCTCGCCGTACAGTTCGCGCAGGAAGGCTGGAACGGCACCTGGCTGGCGTTCCAGCCGTGTCGCCAGCGCGTTCAGCCGGACTGCTGCCGGGTGCGTGGTGCCCTCGAACCATTTGATCATTCCACGGATCACGGTGGACTGTGTCAGGCCGGCCAGCGCCCGCAGCGGCGCCCAGATGTGCCGCAGCACCAGGTGCTCCGCCATCGCCCGCGCCCAAAGGATGAAGCGCTTCATCTCGAGGTTTTCGGCGACGGTCATGTTCTGGTGGGCCAGCACGTACTCGAAGTCGTCGCTCTCACCGCGCACCGTGCGGAAGCCGAAGCGCTCCTTGTTCTCCGAATACTCGGTATTCGGCAACAGCAGCAATGGATACACCGCGATGCGGGTCATGTACGTGGCCAGCTTGTCATACCCCTCGAAGAACGAGTTGACCGTCTCCCCAGGGGAGCCCCAGATAAGTTCCGCGTAGCAGTCGAGGCCCTCGTCGCGTAGCCAGCCGACGAGATCCTCCCAGTCGTTGAGCTTCATGTTGCGCCGATGCATCAGATCCAGCGCGGGGTCGTTCAGCGTCTGCAGCGCTAGCGTGAAAGAGCTTCTCATGCCCGCCGCCTTCATCCGCCGCACGATGTCGTAGAACACGGCGGACTTGTTTTTTGCCCAGGACCCCTCCACGGACTTGGGGTAGCCGTACTTATCGCGAGTGTGGATGACTTCCTCGACGAAGCTGAGGTCCTGGCGCAGCAGCCCGATGTTGGCATCGCAGAGCACCACAGTGTGTACCTTGTAGTGAGCGAACACCTCCAGCTCGGCGCGCAGCCGGTCCATCGAGAACGCGCGGACTTTTTGCCCGACTGCGCCCCCCCAGTAGCAGAAGGCACACCGGTACGGACAGCCGCGGTTGGTCTCCATGAGCGCCACGTCGTACCGAAACTCCCCACGATGGTCGGTCATGGGGATGGCGCCGGTCAGGAACGGCGACGGGATGTCGTCCAGATCCTTTATTCGCTCGGGCGCCGGCGTGGTCATCACCTGTCCGGGCTCGACGAGCACGCTGATACCGCCGACGTCGGTCAGCTCCTGCGGCTTGCGCCCGGCCAGGTAGGCCAGCAGCAGGTCCCGGAAGACGAACTCGCCCTCGGTGTTGACCACCACGTCGACCTGCGGGTACTGGCGGTAGACCCGCTCGGCCTGGTTGGCCACGTGCGTGCCGCCGTAGACGACCCAGCCGTCCGGGCGGATCTGCTTGAACGTCTCGGCCAGCGCCCCAAACGCGTGGTAGTTCCAGCCGAAGACGGAGAATGCCAGCACGTCGGGGGCGCCGCCGCTGAACATCGTCTCCGCCATGACGGTGACGGTGTCCCCGCCACCGAAGTTGAGGATCTGGATGTCCATCTCATCGCGTATCGGTTCGCAGGCGAGCGCCGTCGCCTTCAGGTAGCCGGCGGCGAGCGGCATGGACTCCTTGGGCATGTCCCAGATGCCCTGTTGGACGATCCAGACGATGCGTTTGCGTGGCACGTCACTCACCGTCACTCAGGTTGTACGGCGCCGTGCCCGCCGGCCCGGCGCTCTGCCCGGGCCTGCAGGAACCAGCGTGCCCACCAGTAGAGGCCCCGGGCGAGGCACACGGCGGTGAGCGCGAAAAAGAGCGTGTAGACGACGTTGAAAAGCATGAGGATGCCGTAGACGATGCCGACGCTGGAGCCAAACATGAACTGCGCCCGCCCCGACCTCGGCGTCGTGCCCGGGTCGGTGATCATGTAGTTGGTGAACAGCACGAACGCCACGCCGGTGACCACGGCCAGCGCCGTCCAGAGTTCGACATCCCAGATGTAGTGCCGCAGCAGCGCCTGGATGACGAACGAGCCGACCCAGCCGGCGATCAACGGGATCTTCTTCGTCAGCTGGGCGTTGATGACTGTGCCGGCTGTCGCGATGACCAGCGGGATGTAGAGCGAGAACACGTCGGGGATCTGCTCGGTGAACTCGTACGGCGGGGCGATGGCGATCCACGACGAGAAGACGAGAAGCGTCACCGTGATCCCGAAGTTCGACGGGTTCATGAAGTGCCGCATCTTGCCGTAGATCGGGGCCCGCAACACGTACTTGGCGCCGATAGCCACGACCACCCCGAAGGCCACCGCCCCGAACCGGTCGTTGGTGTACAGCAGCATGTTCACCGCGAGCGCGGTGATGTGCGCCGGCAGCAGGTAGGTGTAGAGCCCGCGCGGCCCGTTGCCGAGGAAGGCCGGCCGGCGTCGGGCGCCCCATGCGGAGGCCAGCTCGAGGAGTAGCTCGACCGCGTACCCGGTGGCGACGGCGAGCAAGGGGAAGGCCCAGGGTTGCTCGAAGCCGAGAACGGTGTAGCCGAGAACGTTGAAGACCGAGATGGAGATCGCGAAGTTGCGTAGCGCCAGGTACCGAGGATCACGCTGATTCTGGCTCGGTGCTGGGGGCGCCGAAGCGGGCGGCACCGCCGGGGCGTCCCACTCGCGTAGCTTGAGTGGGCTGCCGTCGATGCGTGCCTCCTGTGTGTCGGTCATGCCACCTCCTGGGCGTTCGTCGTGAGCATGAGGTCGTGCCAGCCAGGGGCGAGGTCGAGCGCCTGCTTGTGCACCGAGCCGGCGGTGTCTCGCCAGCTGAGCTCGGCCTTCACCGGCTTGCCGGCCGCCTCGCCGAGACCGAAGAAGACGTCGAAGCTGCGTTTGCCGGAGTGGCCGCCACCGCCGTCGAGCTGGGCCAGCTGCACCCGGCCGTCGGCCATGGTGATCCGCACGACCGCGCCGTAGGCTGGCGTGCCGCGGGACGGCGCGGGCTGACCGGGCGCGGCCGTGGCGGGACGGTAGAGGCGAAGGCCCAGGAAGTCGCCGTGGGCGGCGCGGGTGTTGTGGTAGAAAACCGGAGCGCCCCACTGGCGGGCCACGGCGAAGTCCTGCGCGCCGTTTCCGGTGGTGTCCGCGACCGCGATACCCCGGGTGGGGCCGGAGACGTCGACGCCGAGTTCGTGGCTCAGGTTCACGAACCGGCCGTCGGACTCCTTGACCCAGAACGCCATCGGCTGGTTGCCCGCGATGTCGTCGCCCGCCGCCGCTTTCGGCCACATAGCGGGGTTGTCGAGGAGAACGTCGTTGGTCATGGCAAGCTCCTGGAGCCAGGCCCAGCGGTCGATGTCCCCGTTGATGAACCCGGTCGTCTGCACGATCGAGAGATTCCCGCTGTTGTCGAAGTCGGCCATCTTGGCGTCCCAGCCCCAACCGGCCCACGCCACGTGCATGTCGGATGCCTTGTTGTCGAACGGGGCCGTACCCTCGCTGAGCTTCGCCCGGGCTTCGGCCGCGTTCGCCGCGTTGTTGGCCCAGAGGAAGTTGCTTTCTTGCAAACCCCACGAAGTGGTGATGTTGCTGACGAACATGTCGAACCGGCCGTTGTGCTGTAGGTCGCCGAAGTCGATTCCCATTCCCTTGAAGGAGTCGTGACCGAGAACGGAGGATTTCGGCGTCATGGCGCCGCGCTGGCCGGTGGTGAGCTGGAACCGGATGTGCCCGGGCGTCGACACATTGTAGAAAAGGTGGTCGTTGCCGAAATCATTGGCGACGTAGAGTTCCGGCAGCAGATCGGCATCGAGATCCGCTGACGAGGCGGCGAGCGTCCAGCCGGTGGCCACGGCGGGATCGAGCGCACGCGGCTGTTCCTCGTACGAGGCCGACGGCGCGACGCCGGTGGTGGCGGCCGTCCAGCGCAGGATGTGCGCCCCGCCACCGTTTGTCGCGTGCGACATCGAGTGGTTCATCTGCACGTTGGGCTGGCCGGCCGGGTTGAGTACCTCGGAGTCCGGGAAGTAGTTGAAGACGCCGATGTCCGGGTGGCCGTCGCCGTCGTAGTCCGCCACCGTGACGGCGTTGGTGTTCCACAGCAGGCCGTGGTACTTCCCGTCCCCGGACGTGGCGGCCGCGGCCGGTATCAGCTCGGTCGGCACGTATGCGGATGGGCTCAACGCCGCCGCGCCCGGACGGCCCATGAAGAGGACGGGTGTGCGTCCCCAGTAGTACACGAGCAGGTCGATCCGGCCGTCCCCGTTGAAGTCCCCGGGTGCGCAGCCCATGGGCGCCATGGTGCTGCTCGTGGGCAGCGGAGCGGGGTCCAGGACGAACGGCGTGTAGCGACCGCCGGTGCCGGGCACCGGTGTGACGATCAGCGAGTCGCTACGGGAGTCCACGAGGCACAGGTCGTCGGCCACCCCGGTGCCCTCCAGGTCGTTGACCGCCACGGCGGCGCCGACGGAGGAGATCCAGGCCTGAATTTTTCGATATTCGGGGTTGACCTGGCGGATGGTGTTGCGCGGCAGGTTCGGCGGCAGAGCGATGGGAAGCTCGGTGAAATGGAAGCCCGCTGCCAACGATTCGCGGGTGGCCGCGGAGGCTGCGGGTAAACGCGCAATCGTGAACGCCGCAAAGACCATGACGAGGACGAGTACGCTCGGCAGGAGCCGGCGGATCGCGTCGGTGGTTTGTGATGGCACAGGTCCCCCTAGGCGCCGCGGTTGGTTCGGCCCTTACGCATTCTGCCCGTTCGCGGGGAGGTGGGGTTCTCGGGAATTGCTTTTGTTGTGGCGCAATTCGTGTGGGTAATTGCCCGGAATGGACGGCAAGGGCTATGCGGCGGCCCACGGTGGGCTGACCGCCGTCACCGTGCCGTTGGGAAGCCAGGTGGCGGAGGCGACGGTGGAGTGATGCTGGTGCGGTTTCAGCAGCGGATCGCCGGGTACGAACACGCGTGACGCGGCGTAGAGGCGAACCGGTGTGGCGTCGAGCCCAGGACCGTGCCATCCCTCGTACCCGGCCGCGGACGGCGACTCGCCGGGGAAGCGGGTGCCGAGAGCCCTGAGGTAGGCGTGCGACGTGGCCGCCCGGGGATCGAAACGCAGCGGGATGAGCTGCCCCGCCGGCTGGGACAGCAGTGGCGAGTTGAGCAACCATGGCGCAAGGTACACGGCCTCGGCGCGGGTGTTTCCGCTCGCGACGTCCCGCACCGCGCGGTCCCCGACCGCCCAGCCGGCCAGCACCATCAGCGGTTTCCCCTTGGCGTCCGAGGTCGTCTCGACGCGCAGACGCGTGGCTTCGCCTTCGACGACGGCGGCTGCCGCGACACCGCGCGGCGAATCGTCCGTGACGAGCCCCATCGCGGTCGTGCCACGCTCGGCGATGAACCGGACTGTCGCCCGCAACGCCGCGGCGTCGGCCGGGCCCAGTTCGTCGGCCGGGCAGGACAGCAATCGTCCCGGGTGCGCGGACAGCAGCCGTCCGAGCGCCTGGCTGGCGCATTCGGGACCGTCGGGGCCGCGTAGGTTGGGCGCGGTCCGGTCGCTACCCGTGTCGACGGTGAGCCACGCGCCCTGGCGGCCGTCGCCGATCCACAGTCGGGTTCGACCAGCGGGCAACTGCACTTCTGCCCAGGTGTTGCCGGCTCCCGGCCGGGTGGTGGCCGCCGCCGCGTGCGCGGGATCCGTGCCCACCATGGTGGCGCCGGGGCCGAGGTGAACCAGGTTCCAGCCGGGCCGGCCGGGCGTGACGAGGACCGGAACCGGCTGCCCGGCCACGGAGACCGACGCGAGTACCGGTTCGCCGGCGGGCGGCGGTGCCACCGGACGTGCGGCTGCGCCAACGGCGGCGAGGGCGACGAGGCAGGCCACGCCGACCACCTGCGCCCCGGCGGGGACGGTATGGCCGCGAAGCGTGGACGCCAGCCACGCGAGGCAGACGAGGGTCAGGATGCTCCGCGTGGTGGCGATCACGGACGTCCAGCCGTCACCCGGTGTCAGCGAAGCAGGGCCCAGGAGCAGCTGCCCGCACCAGGCGGCGGTGAGGGCGATCGCACCGGTCAGGGCGAGAGCCTTGGTCAATCTGGTCGCGGTGCCGGAGGGCGCGCGGACGGCGCCCAGCCAGAGCGCGGCCGCGACCTCCTGGATCAGGCCCACTGCGACTCGTACGGGGTCCGGCCCGCCCGCCAGCGCACCCCCGACCGAGCAGGCGACCAGCAGGCCGGTTGCCAGCGCGAGGCGGGGCCGGGCGAGCGTGGACGGTACGGCCGCGACGGTGCCGGCCAGGACGATGGCGCCGGCCATCGGCAGCGCCCCGGGGACGGCGAGCAGGACCAGGGCCGTGGCCGCGATCCCGGCTGCCACGCGTATCAGGCCGCGGGGCGGCCGGTCCGATCCGGTGAAGGGACGCAACATGGCGGTGCCGGCCGCGAGTGCGGCGCCGGCCTCAGCGAGGACGGTCAGGCAGATGGTGGCGGGCAGGGGTGCGGTCATGTCGACGCTCCACGGCTCGGTTACCCCGGCACTCTAGATTATTAAAGAGAACTGGTCCACGGCCGCGTTTGAGCAAGCCGATCTCCTAGACTGGTTGATAAATAGGTAGTAGCGTGCCTGGCAGCCTACCGCGTCCTTCACCCACCGCTAGGTCTCCAGGAGCGTCCCATGCCTGTTCTCAAGGCCTTTCTTCCACGCCTCCGTCGCCTAGGTGCCGCGTTGATCGTCCCCGTCCTCCCGATGGTCGCGGCCGTCGGGCTCGGCCCGGTACCCGCCGCAGGCGCCTCGGTCATCTCGTCCAGCGTCCGCGCCTCCGACGGCCAGATCTACCGCATCACCAACCACCTCACCCCGCTCGGCCGGCAGGCGCTCGGCCCCAGAGTCAGTCACAAGGAATGGCTCCTGGTCTGGGCCGGCGACCTGAGCAACAACGAGCCCGACCCGACGACGACCTCGGAGCCGGACTTCCTCGCGGTCATCGACGCCACCAAGGGATCGCCCAGCTATGGAACGGTGGTCAACACGGTCACCGTCGACAACGTCTTCGGCAACGAGCCGCACCACCTGCAGTACCAGTGGCACAGGGGTGACAAGGTGTACGCCAGTGGCCTGTTCACCGACACGACGTTCATCTTCGACGTCAAGCGTCTGCCCGAGGTGCGGCTGAGCGGGATCACCCCGCCCTCAGCCACCAAGTGTGGCACCGCGCCCGCGAGCTACCACGTGCTCTCGGACGGCACCGCGTACGGCAGCATGGTCGCGGCCGGTCCTACCGAGGGCCCCTGCCGGTACACCGATGGGCAGGTGCGGGTCGGCAACGGATCCTTCGGTACGCCGGGGGAACTGGTCCACATCGCTCCCAATGGGCAGGTGCTGGCCGAGATCGCGACGTCCCTGGCCGACGGTGAGATCGGCACCCCGATCCCACCGTCACCGCTGTTCCCCGACGCGCCGCCGACGGACACCTGCGTCGACATTCCCGCGCTGCCGCAGCCCAGCTGCGCCAACCCCTATGGTCTCGCCGTGCGGGAGGACCTGAACAGGATGGTCGTCACCGACTTCGCCGAGCCGCGCAACACCATCGGGGGTCACCCGTCCCCCCTGTTCAGCCTGCGGGACACGGCGCGCGTCATGGACATTAGCAACCGCAACCGCCCTAAGCTGGTGTCGCTGCAGCACTTGCCGCAGGGGCCGCGGGTCGAACCGGACGTCCGAATGACCGAGGGCATCGGGCCCCTGGAGTCCGCGGTGACCCATCTACCGAACCACCGCGGCGCCTTCGTCGCGACCGCCAACGGTGCCATCTACTACACACCGGACATCACCGCGGCGACCATGCAGTGGCGCGAGGTGTACGACGACTCGAACGCGTTCGCCCGGCTGTTCCCGACCGACACCCCGACACCGAATGCCGACGCGGGCACCTGGATCCAGGTGAGCCCGGATGACCGGTACCTCTACCACACGGTGATGGGGGGCGGTGCCTTCTCGCCGGGCGACACCCACACGGGCATGCTCTACGCCCTCGACATCCGCAAGCTGCTGGCCGCCGACAATGACGTCGCCTGCAAAATCGACACGTTGGCCGAGGTCGCGGCGGGCGGTGCCGAGCCGGACTGCCCGACGCTGGCCAGCGTCGTACCGATCAGGGATGAAACCACTGGCGGTCCGCAGGCCGCCGTCATGGACACCTTCCACCTCGGCAACGACGGGTTCTACCGGGAAGACGACCGGGTCGGCCGGATCGCGCTGTCGGACTACTGGACGGCGTTCACCAACCACGACGGCAACCACACGGTCTGCATGTTCACGGCCGGACCGGGTGGCCAGCTCGCCCCGGACACCGCGTTCAAGGATGAGGTGCTCGGCACGCCGTGCGTCGACTTCAAGCGCGCCGGCTGGCCACACGGCGCCACCGGCGAGGCACGGCCGCATGGGCTGCTTTTCGTCGTGGCCGACAAGGACCTGCGCTAGCCCAGCTCACGACTCCAAGGAGCAGCCATGAAGAGAGTCAGCCGCAAGCCGTGGGCCCGGCGCGCCGGTGCCGCCGCCACGATCATCGCGGTGCTTTTCGGCGCAGCCGGCGCCGACTTCGGAACGGTCGCCCTAGCCCAGGGCGTCGACACGAAGGTGTTCAGCGTTCGCGGCCCGGACGGGCAGGAATACCACGTCACCAACCACATCACCGGCGAGATCCGTCGCGAGTTGAATCGGGGCCGTCCGCACGAGTGGCTGCTGGTGTGGGCCGGCGACGCGAGCGCGAACCAGCCCGATCCCACGACGTCGAACCCGGACTTTCTCGCAGTCGTCGACGTCACCAAGGGGTCGCCCACGTACGGGCATGTGGCCAACACGGTCACGCTCGGGCCGCTGACGGGCAACGAGCCGCACCACCTGCAGTACCAGTGGCACAAGGGCGACACCGTGTTCGCCGGCGGCCTGCTGTCCGACGTGACATACGCCTTCGACGTCAGCGCACTGCCCGAGGTGCGGCTGCGGGGCGTCGTGCCGTCGACCGCCACCCCGTGCGGCTCGCTGCCGGATGCCTACCACATGCTCTCCGACGGCACGGCGTACGCCACCTACCTCGGCGGCCCCGACGTGTCCGGCGCGTGCCGGTACTCCGACGGGCAGACCCGGGTCGGCAACGGGTTCGGCGGCAGCCCCGGTGAGGTCGTGCGACTCAGCGCGACCGGTGAGGTGCTGTCCGAGGCGCCGGCCGCATCGGCCACCAGCGAGGGTCCGACCTGCGGCAACATCCCCGCTCTGGCCACGCCCACCTGCGCCAACCCGCACGGCATCGCGGTACGTGAAGATTTGAACCGAATGGTGACCAGCGACTTCTCGGAGGCGCGCAACCTCATCGGCGGCGTGATGCCGAGCGGTCCGCCGATCATCCGGGACACAGTGCGTGTCTACGACATCAAGGACCGCAACCACCCCAAGGTCATCTCCGTGTCCCACCTGTCGCCAGGCCCGCGTCCGGTGCCGGATCCGATCCTCGGTGAGGGGTACGGCGTCATGGAGACCACGCTGACCAACGCGCCGCAGCACCGGGGCGCGTTCGCCGCGACGCTCAACGGCGCCGTGTACTACACGCCCGACATCACCATGCCCGACCCCCAGTGGCGTGAGGTGTACGACGATCAGACGGCGTTCAAGGCCCTGATCCCGACGGACACGCCGACCAGCGCCATCGACGGCGGCTCCTGGCTGCAGGTGAGCCCGGACGACCGGTACCTCTACCACCTAGTGCTCGGCGGCGGTTACGGCTCGCCGGGCGACACCAACACGGGCATGCTGTACGCGCTGGACATCCGCAAGCTGCTCGCCTCCGGTCACCGGGTCAAATGCCATGTCGATACCGAGGCCGAGACCTTCAGCGGCGGGGCCGAGAGCGACTGTCCCACCCTGGCCGGCACCGTAGGCATCCACGACGAAACCTACGGCGGACCGCACTGGGCCACCATGGACAACTTCCGGCTCGGCCCCGACGGCCGGTACCGGGAGACAAAGCAGACGCAACGGATCGCCACGTCGGAGTACTTCATCGCCGCCACCGGCACAGACGGCAACCACAAGGTCTGCATGTTCGACGTGGGTGCGGCGGGGCAGCTGACCGTGGACCGAGATTTCCGCGACGAGAACAGTGACACCCCGTGCCTGAGCTTCAACCGGCCGGCCTGGCCGCACGGCACCACCGGAGACGCACGCCCGCACGGACTGCTGTTCGTAGTTGGCGCCAAGGACCTCCGCTAACTGCTCGACGAAGGCGGGGCACCGGCAGAGCGCCGCTGCCCCGCCTTCACATCCCCTAGACGAGTAAGTCCTAACTCAGGACGGGGCTGCGGATGCAGCGAAGGGTGTTGATGATCCGTTTGTGACGACAGACATCAACACCCTTCTCACCGCACTGTACGTGAAGATCGACGACT
>NZ_JBSGJR010000078.1:0-17321 GCF_053605645.1 Micromonospora sp. NPDC003776 | reverse complement strand
CGCGGATCAGTCGTCGCTGCCTGACCGGTCGCCGCCGTGGTCGTCGTGGCGATCGTCGTCGTCGGCGCGGCTGCCGCCGTGGTCGTCGTGGCGATCGTCGTCGTCGGCGCGGCTGCCGCCGTGGTCGTCGGCCCGGTCGTCGTCGCCGGCGCGGGTGCCGCCGTGGTCGTCGGTTCGGTCATCCGTCATGGCACGGGTGCGGTCGCCGCCGTGGTCGTCGGTGGCGGCACGGGTGCGGCCCGCGCTGTCCTCGGCCCGCTTCCGCTCGGTCCCGACCACGGTGCCGTCGCCCCGGTCCACCTTCACCTCGTACCGGACGCCGTCCCGGACGACCTTGACGCTCCACACCGGACGGCCGTGCTCCAGCTCGGCCTCGATCTCCACGACCCGGCCGCCGCCCACCCGGGCCAGCGCGATCCCGCCGGCCCGCTGCCGGCTCACCGGGCCCTCGACGGTGCCGCTCGGCGTGGCCCCGCCGGCGGTCGGGTCGTCGTCGGCGTGCGGGTTGTCGTCGGTGCTCGGACCGACCGTCACGGCGACCGGCGCGGCGGCCGGGGCGGGCCGGTCGGCCGCGCTCGCGCCGAGCGCCGCGCCGGTCACCGCCAGCGCGGCGGTCGCGCCGGCCGCCGCCAGGGCCAGGGAAGTACGTCGCATCATCTCCACCTCTCCTCGGTTGTTCCGAGGATCGGCCGGCGACGGATAGCGGCGCGCTACCCGCGTGCCAAGACTCGATTAAGCCCGCGCTGGCCCGAGCCGGAGCACCACCGCCGCCCCACCGTCCGGGCCGGCGCCCAGCTCCAACCCGCCGCCGCCGGCCCGGGCGGCCCGGTCGGCGATGACCAGCCCGAGGCCCGTCGACCCCGCCCGGCGGGCCCCCCGCCGTACCGCACCGGCCGGCAGGCCGGGCCCCGCGTCGGCGATCGTCAGCGCCACCTGGCCCGCCTCCTCGGGGACGAGCCGGACGGTGAACGGCGTGCCGTCGGGCGTGTGCGCGAAGACGTTGCCCAGCAGGGCGTCCACCGCCGCCGCCAGTTCGTCCCCGCGCACCCCCACTGGGAGCGGGCCGGGCGCGAGGTCGACGGTGACGCTCCGGCCGGTGTCCTCGGCCAGGACCGACCAGAACGCCACCCGCTCGCCCACCACCGCCGCCGCGTCGCAGGCCGCCCCGCCGTCGGGCGTCGCGGTGCGCCAGCGGGCCTGCCGGATGACCCCGGTGACCGCCCGCTCCAGGCCGTCCACCGCCGCGGTGAGCCGGGCCGCGTCCTCCGGGTCGCGCAGCGACTCCGCCTCCAGCCGCAGCACGGTCAGGGGGGTACGCAGCCGGTGTGACAGGTCGGCCACCTGCTCCCGCTCCTCCCGCAGCAGCACCTGGATCCGCCCGGCCAGGTGGTTCAGCGCGCCGGCGACCTCGCGTAGCTCCGCCGGCCCGGCCGGGGCCACCCGGGCGTCCAGTTCGGCGTTGGCCAGCCGGTGCGAGACCGCGGACAGTTCGGTGATCGGCCGGACCAGGGTGCGGGCCAGCCGGTCGGCGACGACCAGCCCGACCAGCACCAGCAGCACACCGAGCGAGGCCAGCACCAGCCAGGCCCGGGCCACTCCGGCGGTGAGCTCCGACCGGGGAACCACGGTGCGGATCACCCCGGTCCCGTCCGGGCGGCCCTGGACCGCGATCACCACCTCCCGGCCGGCGGCCGACTCGGCGGTCAGGCTCTGCCCCCGCGCGGCGAGGGCCACCGCCGGCGTACGGGGCACTGCCGCGCCGAGCACGGTGCCGTCGGGCAGGAACACGGTGACCTGGCGGCCGGACTCCGCGGCGAGCTGCTCGACGGTCAGCCGGATGGTCTCCGGGGTGGCGGTGCCGACCACCGGCACCAGGCTCTGCGCGTCGGCGGTCGCGCGTACCGTGGCCCGGTCGGCGGCCACCGTCCGCACCAGCAGCGCCAGCGGCACCAGGAAGGCGGTCAGCACGAGCACGCTGACGGCCGCCACGAGCAGCGCCAGCCGGCCCCTCACCGCTCGGCTCCGGGGGCGTCCAGGCGTACCCCGACCCCCCGGACGGTGTGCAGGTAGCGCGGTTGCTGGGCGCTCTCGCCGAGCTTGCGGCGCAGCCAGGACAGGTGCACGTCGACGGTCTTGTCGGCGCCGCCGTACGGGATCCGCCAGACCTCGGTGAGCAGCTCCCGCTTGGTGACCACCTGCCCGGGGCGGGCCGCCAGGTGGTGCAGCAGGTCGAACTCGCGCGGGGTCAGCTCGACCGGGGCGCCGTCCAGGGTGACCTGCCGGGACCGGGGGTCGACCCGCAGTCCGCCCACCACCAGCGCCGCCACCCCGGGCTCGCCGGCCGAGCGGCGCAGCACCGCCCGGGCCCGGGCGTCCAGCTGCGCGGCGGTGAACGGCTTCACCAGATAGTCGTCCGCGCCCGCGTCGAGCATCCGGACGACCTCGGTCTCGTCGTCGCGGGCGGTGGCCACGATGACCGGGACGGTGCTGACCGCCCGCAGCATCCGCAGCAGCTCACGACCGTCCAGGTCGGGCAGCCCGAGGTCGAGCACGACGAGGTCGGGTCGGTCGTCCAGCGCGTCGCGCAGGCCCTCCATCGCGGTCGACGCCGCGGCCACCGCGTGGCCACGCTCGCGCAGCGCGCGCAGCAGCGGGGTACGGATCGTCAGGTCGTCCTCGATGAGCAGCAGCCGGGCCACCGTGGCAGGTTAACCGTCCACGCAGTCCGGGCCGGTCCCCGTTAACCCTGCCTTAGCGTTCCCCAGTGCCCGGCCCAAGGTTCCCTCCGGGAGACTCGGGGCATGGGCCGTCACCCGATCCTCACCGCCGTCGGCTGGTTGGCCGCCACCGTCGCCGCCACCCTCGTCGGGCTGGGCGCGATCCAGCTGATCGGGGCCGGCATCACCGGCACCCCGGGCGGCGTCCGGGACCAGCGGGAGGTCGAGCGGGCCCTCGCGTCGCCGGAGCCGGTGCCGTCCACGCCGGACGCCACCCCGTCGCCGACCCGGACGGCCGCCTCGCCGAGCCCGACGGCGACCGGCGCGGCGCGGCGTGGCTTCGGCGACCGGGGCGGCCGCGCGGTGGCCGAGTGCCTGCCGTCCGGCGTGCACCTGGTCTCCTGGGCGCCGGCGCAGGGCTACCGGGTGAAGGAGGTCGAGCGCGGGCCGGACGACCACGTGAAGGTCCGCTTCGTCGGGCCGGACGGTGATCATGAGCTGCGGCTACGCTGCGTCGACGGTGTGCCGGTGTCGGAGGTCCACGACTGAACCGGCGGGTCACGGGGTGCACAGACGAGCGCACGGCGCCGTCCGACCGAAGTCGTAACGTCGCCGCGCTCTGGCCGTCTCCCACCACCGCAGCCGTACGGCGGTACGACAGCAGGGACCTGGCTCGACCGGCCCAGTGGGCACCGGTCCTGGGCAGCAGATGCCCGTCCAGAGGGGATTCAAACCCGGAGCCGGTGGCGAATTCCACCATCTGCGATTCCCGGCGTGACCAGCGGGCCGCACCGGGTATGAGCCCGGCATGGAGCATTTCACGATCGCGACCGTCGCCGAGAAGAGCCCGGACTTCCGCCGGGTGCTCTGGACCGGGCAGCAGACCCAGCTGGTCATCATGACGATCCCGCCGGGTGGGGAGATCGGCGAGGAGGTCCACGAGGGAATCGACCAGATCCTGACCTTCGTCAGCGGGACCGGTGAGGCCCGGGTGGCCGGTGAGAAGAAGGAGGTCGTCGCCGGCGACCTGGTGGTCGTACCGGCCGGCACGAAGCACAACTTCGTCAACACCGGACCCAACCCGCTCGTCCTCTACACCGTCTACGGCCCGCCGGACCACGCCGACGGGGCCGTGCACCGGACCAAGGAGGAAGCCGACGCGGCCGAGGCGGCCGGCCACGACGAACCGCCCACCGCCTGAGCGGGACCGCCTGAACCGGGCGGGCCCGGGTACCCGGGGCGGGTGGCGTACCAGGCGGCGATCTCCGACTACGGATTCCTCTCCGACTGCCGCTCCGGGGCTCTGGTCGGCCGGGACGGCTCGATCGACTGGTGGTGCCCGGACCGGTTCGACTCGCCGGCGGTCTTCGCCCGCCTGCTCGACCCGGCCGCCGGGCACTGGCGGATCGCGCCCCTGGCCGCCGGCCGGGTGGAGCGGGCGTACCGGCCGGACACGCTGGTGCTGCGCACCGTGCACCACACCGCGGAGGGGAGCGTCGCGGTCACCGACGCGCTCGCCGCGGAACTCGGCGCCCGCGGCCACCAGCTGGGCATGAACTCACCCGCCGTGCTGCTCCGCGTGGTCGAGGGGCTCACCGGTCGGGTCCGGATGCACCTCGACTTCGTCCCGCGGCCCGAGTACGGGCTGCTCACCCCGTACCTGCACGACCAGTCCGACGGTGCGGTGCTGGCCACCGCCGGGCCGGTGGCATTGCTGCTGCGCGGCACCGGCCAGGCGCTGCGCCACGACGGCGACCGGGTCAGCCACACCTTCGAGGTCGCCGCCGGCCAGACCGTCGCCTTCGACCTGGCGTACGCCGCGCCGTACCGGGACACGCCGGTCCGGCTGGACCCGCTCGTGGCGCTGAGCGAAACGGTGCACGCATGGGAGGCCTTCCGGGAGTCCCACCACTACCCGGGCCGCTATCCGGCGCAGGTCCGCACCAGCGCCACCGTGCTCACCGGCCTCACCCACGCCCGCAGCGGCGCGGTGGCCGCCGCGCTGACCACGTCGCTGCCCGAGCAGCTCGGCGGCGACCGCAACTACGACTACCGGTACTCCTGGCTGCGCGACTTCTCGATGACCATGCGCGCCCTCTGGGTGGCGGCCTGCCCGGACGAGGCGTCCCGGCTGTTCGCCTGGGCCGCCCGGTCGATCGGCCGGATCGGCGACCAGCCCGTGCCGGTGCTGTTCGGGCTGGAGGGGGAGCGGGACCTCTCCGAGCACGACTGCGTCCACCTGCGCGGCTACGCCGACAGCCCGCCGGTGCGGATCGGCAACGACGCCTGGCGGCAGCGGCAGCTGGACGTGCCCGGCGAGGTGATCGCGGCGGTCTGGCGGCTGCACGACTACCTCGGCGAGACGTTCGAGGAGGAGCTGCGGGAGATGGTGGTCGGGCTGGCCGAGCAGGTCGCGTCGACCTGGCGGCTGCCGGACCGGGGCATGTGGGAGACCCGGGACGTCGAACGGCACTACGTGTCCTCCAAGGCGCTCTGCTGGCTGGCCCTGAACCGGGCGGTGGCGCTGGCCCCCAGGCTCGGGGAGCGGGCCGACCCGCGCCGCTGGGCGGCCATCCGCGACGAGATCCGCGCGACCGTGCTGCGCGAGGGGTGGAACGAGCGGATCGGCGCGTACACCGGCGCGTTCGGCTCGGCGGAACTGGACGCCTCCGCGCTGTTCCTACCGGTGGTCGGCTTCCTGCCGGCCACCGACCCGCGGATGCGGTCCACCATCGACGTGGTCGCGCGGGAGCTGGGCACCGACGACGGCCTGGTACGCCGCTGGAACACCGACCCGGCCGGCTTCGTGCTCTGCTCCTTCTGGCTGGTGGAGTGCCTGGTCCTGGCCGGCGAGCAGGACCGCGCGGCGGCCCTGTTCGAGCAGGTCCTCGGGCACGCCAACGACCTGGGCCTCTACGCCGAGCAGATCGACCTGGACAGCGGCGCGCAGCTCGGCAACACGCCGCAGGCGCTGTCGCACATCGGCCTGATCAACGCCGCCTGGCGGCTGACCGAGCCGACCACCGACTGACCGGCTCACACCGTCGGCGCGTCCGAGACGTCGATCGTCTCCGGGTACTTGATGCCCGCGCCGGTGTTCAGCACCACCACCCGCTCACCGGCCCGGATCCACCCCCCGGCGCGCAGGTGCCGGGCGGCGGTCAGGCAGGCGGCGCCCTCCGGGCAGAGCAGCAGCCCCTCCCGGGCGGCGAAGTCGCGCAGGTCGGCGAGGATCTCCGCGTCGTCGACCGCGATCGCCGTGCCGCTGCTCTCCCGCAGCGCGGTGAGGATCAGCTCGTCGCCGAGCGGGGCCGGCACGGTGATGCCGAACGCCACGGTGTGCGCGTCCGCCCACGGGGTGGCCCGCTCCTCCCCGGCGGCGAAGGCCCGGACGATCGGGGCGCAGCCGGTGGACTGCACCGCGACGAGGCGGGGCAGCTTGTCCTCCACCCAGCCCAGCTCGCGCAGCTCGTGCAGCGCCTTGTGGATGCCGATCAGCCCCACCCCGCCGCCGGTCGGATAGATGATCACGTCGGGCACCTGCCAGCCGAGCTGCTCGACGATCTCGTACCCCATGGTCTTCTTGCCCTCCAGGCGGTAGGGCTCGCGCAGCGTCCCGGCGTCGAAGATCCGGCCGCCCGACTCCGCGACCAGCCGGGCCACCCACCGGCCGGCGTCGCTGATCAGCCCGTCCACCAGCCGCAGGTCCGCCCCGGCCGCCCGGCACTCCCGCCGGCAGATGACCGGCGCGTCCAGCGGCATGGCGATGGTGGCGCCCATCCCGGCCCGCGCCGCGTACGTCGCCCAGGCCGCTCCGGCGTTGCCGTTGGTCGGCATGGCGATCCGCTCCACGCCCAGCTCCCGGGCCCGGCTCACGCCGACCGCCGCGCCCCGGGCCTTGAACGACCCGGTCGGGGTCAGCCCCTCGTCCTTCACGATCAGGTCCGGGATCCCGATCTCCTGGCCGTACCCGGGGGCGCGCAGCAGCGGCGTCCAGCCCTCGCCCAGCGTGGTCACGAACCGGGGATCGGCCACCGGCAGCAGCTCGCGGTAGCGCCACAGGTCGGCCGGGCGCAGGCCGAACTGCTCCGGGGTCAGCGACGCGGCCACCGCCGCCAGGTCGTAGCGGGCCAGCAGCGGCGACCCGCAGTCGCACAGGTTCTGCAGCTTGTCCGCCGGACGTTCGAGACCGCAGCGCGGGCATTCCAGGTGCGTGAGGTACACGGCGCTCCTCAGCTGGCGTCGATGCTCAGCCAGTGCCGGCTGCGCCGGCCCGGCTCGTACGGGGAGTCGAGGCGCTTGGCCAGCACTCCCGGGAGCCCCTGTTCACGGGCGGCCCGCAGGGCGTCCGCGCCGACGCCCGGGAACCACGGCGGAGTCTGCCAGTGCCCACCGGTGAGCGCCAGACCGTCGAGCAGTTCGCGGCGCTGCGCGTACGGCAGGTCGGTGCAGGGCGCGCCCTCCAGCCAGAGCAGGTCCACGGCGAGGAACTGGCCGTCCCGCTTGCTGGGCGGGTGCACCCGGCCGGCCGGGTCGATCCGGACCAGCACGCCGTCCAGCACCGCCTCGGTCGGGGCCAGCGCCTCGGCCATGCCACGCAGCCACGGGTACGCCCCGCTGATCTCCTCGTCGGCCGCGTCGAGCAGCCGCAGCCGGCCGCCGGAGACGTACGCCATCGCCCGGAGCCCGTCCCAGCGCAGCTCGTACCCCCAGGCGTCGGCGTCCTTCGGCAGCCGCTTGCCGACCGTGGCGTGCATCGGGCGCACCAGCTCCGGCATCGCCGTCCAGCCCGCCGGGGCCGGATCGGTGCGCCGGACCATCCAGTCCCGGCCCCGGCCGCCGGTGGCGAAGAGCACGTACCGGCCCCGGGTCCGACGCCCGTCGAGCACCACGATCACCTCGTCGTCGCGCCACTTCTCCGCGCGGTAGGTCCCGGTGTCGTGGATGGTCATCTTCCCGCCGCCGTACTCGCCGGCCGGGATCTCGCCGTGGAAGGTGAGGTACTCCATCGGGTGGTCCTCGGTGTGCACGGCGAGGTGGTTGCGGCCGGGGTCGCGGGGCAGGCCGCGCGGCACCGCCCAGGAGGCCAGCACGCCGTCGTGCTCCAGTCGCAGGTCCCAGTGCAGGCTGCGGGCGTGGTGCTGCTGGATGACGAACCGCGGCCTGCGGCGGGAGGCCCGCTTCCGCTCCCGGGCCGGTTCCGGCACCGGCTCCGGGGTACGCGCCGCGTCCCGTTTCCGCCGGTACTCCTCCAGCCGGTCGCCCACCCCCGCATTCTGCGGCACATCCGGCCCGATCGCCCGGTTCCCGGCCCTTCCGTCCCTTTCCCCGGCCTCCGGCGCGCCGCCGGCATGGCCGCGGCGATCACGGGTAGAAGCGTCGGTATGGACCTCGACCAGCCCACCGTTCCCCTTTCCGGCGACGTGCGGATGCCGCTGCTCGGCTTCGGCACCTGGCAGGCCACCGGCCAGGCCGGGTACGACGCGGTGCTCGCCGCCCTGGACGCCGGTTACCGGCACATCGACACCGCCACGATGTACGGCAACGAGAAGGAGGTCGGCCGGGCGGTCAAGGAGAGCGGGCTGCGCCGCGAGGACGTGTTCATCACCACGAAGCTGCCGCCCGAGCGGATCGGCCGGGAGCGGGCGACGATCGAGGCGAGCCTGGCCGCCCTGGACACCGATTACGTCGACCTGTGGCTGATCCACTGGCCGCCGTCGTCGCCGGGGGACAGCATCCCGGCGTGGCGCGAACTGCTGGCCGCCCGGGACGAGAACCTGACCCGGACCGTCGGGGTCAGCAACTACTCGATCGCGCAGATCGACGAGCTGATCCAGGCCACCGAGGAGACCCCCGCGGTCAACCAGATCCGCTGGAGCCCGACGCTGTACGACCGCCAGGTGCACGCCGCGCACAAGGACCGCGGGGTGGTGCTGGAGGGTTACAGCCCGTTCAAGACCACGGACCTGTCCGATCCGGTGCTGGTGCGGATCGCCCAGGCGCACGACGTCTCGCCGGCGCAGGTGGTGCTTCGCTGGCACATCGACCACGAGATCGTGGTCATCCCCAAGTCGGTCACCCCGGACCGGATCCGGGCCAACGCCGACGTCTTCGGCTTCTCGCTGACCGCCGAGGAGATGCGCGACATCGACGCCCTCGGCGGCTGACGCGCGCCGGCAGGGGGCGCGGTCCGGGTGGACCACGCCCCCGTCGGCACTCCGGCGATCAGACCTTCGTGCAGGTCACGCCGTTGAGCGAGAAGCTGCTCGGCGAGCTGTACGTGCCGCTCAGCGTCCCCTGGTAGCCGAAGCTGGTGGAGGCACCCGGTGACAGCGTGCCGTTGTAGTCGAGGTTCTTCGCGGTCACCGCGGACCCGCTCTGGGTGACCGTGGCGTTCCAGGCGCTGGTGATGGTCTGCCCGGCGGGCAGGTTGTAGGTGAGCGTCCAGCCGTTGATGGTGCTGGAGCCGGTGTTGGTGATCTGGACGTCGGCGGTGAAGCCGTTGTTCCACGCGTTCGGGGTGTACTTCACCGAGCACCCGTTGCCGGTGGGCGGAGCAGTGGTCGGCGGGGCCGTCGTCGGCGGCGGGGTGCTGCCGGTGTTGACGCTCTGCGAGAACGAGTTGACCGCCAGGCCGACGCCGCCCTGCCAGGGCTCGAAGCCGGCCTGGATGCTGGTCAGGTACCAGTCGCTGGTGATCGCGCCCCGGCTGCGGGTGTCGTTGATGAACGCCATGACGTCGAAGCTCATGCTGGGCACCGCCGACGGCGCGACGTACGAGATGACGTTGTTCGAGCCGTTGCTGCCGCGCCAGACCTCCCAGGTCCGGCCGGCGATGCTGGCGTTGCCGACCACCGAGCCGATGGGCTGGATCGAGCCCTGCCGGTTGAGCCAGATCATGATCTCCATCTGGTTCACCCCGTCCTTCTTGGGCGTGGGGTCGAGCCAGATGTCGTAGGAGGCGTCGTAGATCGCGCCGCCGACGTAGTTGTAGCTGATGCTGCTCGGCGCGCTGCTGATGTTCTTCACCTGGACCGGCAGGTTGGTGCCGGGGGAGCAGTTGGTGTAGTGACAGCCCACGAAGATCGACGGGTACGAGACCGGCGCGCCGCTGGTGGAGCCGACGCCGTCCTGCCGGGTGATGGAGAAGCCGGTCGAGGTCACGTTGATGCACTGCTGGGCGCTGGTGCCCCAGCGGTTGTTCTGCACGACGTACTTGCCGCCGATGGTGGTCGACCCGTACTGGTCGCAGATCTGGGTGTCGGCGGAGGCGCTGCCGCCGAGGATGACGGCGACGATCGAGCCGGCGGCCAGCAGACCGGCGGCCGCGATGGCCCTCAGTGGACGCTTCATGATGCTCCTTGGCTGCGGCGCGATGCGCCGGGGACGGGTGGAGAGGTACGTGCGGGAGCGCTCCCATGTTCAGAGCAACACATTTACATGGTTGAAACCGTTGCGCAACGGTACGGACCAAGTCGATCTCCACGAACACGATGCGTGGGAGCTCGTTGTCGCAGCGTGCTCCCGCTTTCCTCCGGTCGGCGCGGGACTCCCTCCGGCGGGACTCCCGCCAGACGCCGAGCAGCGACCGCGCCAGAGCCGATACGGTGCGGCCCCTCCCCGCCGGGTGGGTGGTGCGTCGGCCCTCGGCTCAGCCGAGACCGCCCTTGATGGCGCTGATCAGCTCACCGTTGCCGGTGTCACCGGAGAGCTCCCAGAAGAACGCGCCACCGAGGCCCTGGTTGTTCGCGTACGTCATCTTGCCGCCGATGGTCGCCGGGGTGTCGTAGCTCCACCAGTTCGAGCCGCACTTGGCGTACGCGGTGCCGGCGACGGTGCCGGTCGCCGGGCAGGTGCCCTTGAGCACCTTGTAGTCCTCGATGCCCTGTTCGTAGGTGCCGGGCGCCGGGCCGGTGGCGGTCCCGCCCGGGGCGGTCTGGGTGACCCCGGTCCAGCCCCGGCCGTAGAAGCCGATGCCGAGCAGCAGCTTGTCCGACGGGATGCCCTTGGACTTGAGCTTCTGGATCGCCGCGTCGGACCAGAACCCCTGCTGCGGGATGCCGGTGTACGAGGTGAGCGGCGAGTGTGGCGCGGTCGGGCCCTGGGCCGCCCAGGCGCCGAAGTAGTCGTACGTCATGGGCATGAACCAGTTGAGGTACGGCGCCGCACCGGCGTAGTCGGTGGCGTCGATCTTGCCGCCGCTGCTGCCGTCGGCGGTGATCGCCGCGGTGACCAGGAAGCTGGAGCCGAACTTGGTCCGCAGCGCGCTGATCACGTTCTTGAAGGCGTTCGGGCCGCTGGCGTCGCACTGGAGGCCGCACGCGTTCGGGTACTCCCAGTCGATGTCGATGCCGTCGAAGACGTCGGCCCAGCGGGAGTCCTTGATCAGCGCGTAGCAGGAGTCGGCGAACGCCGCCGGGTTCTGCGCGGCCTGGGTGAAGCCGGCCGACCAGGTCCACCCGCCGAAGGACCAGATCACCTTCAGGTTCGGGTACATCTTCTTCAGCTTGCGGAGCTGGTTGAAGTTGCCGCGCAGCGGCTGGTCCCAGGTGTCGGCCACGCCGTCCACGCTGTCCGCGGCGGTGTACGCCTTGTCGTAGTCCGCGTAGCTGTCACCGATGCTGCACCGGCCGCCGGTGGTGTTGCCGAAGGCGTACAGCAGGTGGGTCATCTTGGCGGCGGACCCGCTGGTGTGGACGTTCTTCACGTGGTAGTTGCGCCCGTAGACGCCCCACTCGGTGAAGTAGCCGACCACCTTCTTGCCGCCCGAGGGCGGCGGGGTGGTGGGGGGCGGGGTGGTCGGCGGCGGGGTGGTGGGCGACACCGTCGGCGACGGGGTCGGGGACGCGGTGGGCGAGGTGGTCGGGGACGGGGCGGTGGTGGTCGGGGTGCCCCCGCCGGCGCAGGAGCCGCCGTTCACCGTGCAGTTCAGCGGCGCCGCGTACGGCCCGGTGCCGTTGTAGCCCCAGCTGAAGCTGGCTCCGGGGGCGAGCGGCCCGGCCCAGCTCTTCTTGACCGCCACGTAGTGGTTGCCGCTGCTGGTCACGTCGGCGTCCCAGAAGCTGCTGATCGTCGTGCCGGCCGGCAGGTCGAACTCGATGCGCCAGGTGTCCACGCTGGCGCTGGTGCCGTTGGTGACGGTCACCTTCGCCTCGTGACCGGTCCCCCAGTCCTGCACTTTGGCGAAGGTGGCGGTCACACTGCCCGCGGCGGAGGCGGTCGCCAGAGGCATCGCCGCGGCCACCAGCGCGACCACGGCGCCGGTGGCCCAGAGGGCCCGGCGGAACGATCTCTTCATACGGCGTCTCCCTATTAGTTAGGAAACTTTCCTTATTGAATGCTGAGACGCTACTCACGCCGTCATCAGTTCGTCAAGATGTAGATGCTTCGATCCCTTGCGGTCCGGCACCGGGTCCCGCCGCGGGACGCGTAGCCTCGGCGCATGAGCGTTTTCGACGTACCGATCAACGCCCTCGCCGGCGGCCCGGCGGACCTCGCGCAGTACCGGGGCCGCGCCCTGCTGGTGGTCAACGTGGCCTCGCGGTGCGGGCTGACCCCCCAGTACGCCGGCCTCCAGGCCCTCGCCGACACGTACGCGGACCGGGGCCTCACCGTGCTCGGCGTGCCGTGCAACCAGTTCGCCGGACAGGAGCCCGGCACGGCCGCCGAGATCGAGGAGTTCTGCCAGGTCAACTACGGGGTGACCTTCCCGCTGACGGAGAAGGTCGACGTCAACGGCCCGGACCGGCACCCGCTCTACGCGGAACTGGTGTCCACCCCGGACGCCGAGGGACACACCGGCGACATCCGGTGGAACTTCGAGAAGTTCCTGGTCGCGCCGGACGGCAGCGTGGCGGCCCGGTTCGCCCCGCAGGTCACCCCGGACTCCCCCGACCTGCGAACCGCGATCGAGAAGGTGCTGCCGAGCTGACCCCGACCGGCGCGGGGTCATGTAGGGAACCTTCCTTGACCACACATTGAGCTGTAGCTAAGTTTCAATGACCTCGCCGAGGAGGAGGTCATTGATGGAGCGCAGAAGGTTTCTGGCCGGTGCCGGCGCGGCCGCCGCGGGCGCGGTCGCCGCGGCGGCCCCCGGCACGCCGGCGTCCGCCGTACCCGGCATCCGACGGGTGGCGACCGGCCTGGACGTGCTGGTCGAATCCGGGTTCGCCGCACTCGCCGGCCAGCGGGTGGGGGTGGTGTCCAATCCCACCGGCGTCGACTCGGCGTACCGGCACCTGGTCGACCTCATGCACGGCTCGGGCAGCGTGCAGGTCGTCGCGGCGTTCGGTCCCGAGCACGGATTCCGTGGCTCGGCGCAGGCCGGCGGCAGCGAGGGCACCGGGACGGACGCCCGCACCGGTATCACCGTCTACGACGCCTACGGCGCCGGCCAGGCCAAGTGGGAGAGCCTGTTCACCCAGGCCCAGGTGGACACGGTCGTCTTCGACATCCAGGATGTCGGCGCCCGCTTCTACACGTACATCTGGACGATGTACACCTCGATGGCCGCGGCGGCCCGGGTCGGCAAGCGGTACGTCGTCCTCGACCGGCCCAACCCGGTCGGCGGGCGGGCGTACGGCCCGATGATGACCCCCGGGTACACCTCGGGCGTGGGGCTGAAGGAGATCGTCCAGCAACACGGCATGACCGTGGGCGAGCTGGCCCGGCTCTTCAACGCGGAGTTCCTCCCCGTCGACGCCGGACGGCCGGTCGAGCTGGAGGTGGTGCGGTGCCGCAAGTGGAAGCGTGATCTGCTCGCCGCCGACACCGACCTGCCCTGGGTGATGCCCAGCCCCAACATGCCCACGCCCGACACCGCCCTGGTCTACCCCGGCACCTGCCTCTTCGAGGGGGTCGCCTCGATCACCGAGGGGCGGGGCACCTGCCGGCCGTTCGAGCTGATCGGCGGGCTGGCCGGCGACTTCGACCACCACTGGGGGGACCGCCTCAACGCCCGGGGGCTGCCGGGCGTCGAGTTCCGCGAGGCGTACTTCTCGCCGACCTCGGCGGGGCAGAAGCCGGCCCTGCTGAACAAGCTCTGCGCCGGCGTCGAGATCAAGGTCGTCGACCGGGCCGCCTACGACCCGATCCGCACCGCGGTGGCCATGCTGGTGGAGGCGCGGAGATACCCGGCGTTCGCGTGGCGGTTCGACTCGTACGACACGGCCCGGCCGTACTGGGTGGACAAGCTGACCGGCTCGCCCCGGCTCCGCACGATGATCGACGCGGGCGCCGACGTGGACGACGTGATCGGCGCCTGGGCCGACGAGCTGTCCGCCTTCGAACAGCGGCGGCGCCCGTACCTGCTCTACTGACGGCGCCCGTCGCCGTACCGGCCCGGCCGACCCACGGCTCCCCCGCTCCCGCCCGCCACGCGGACGGGAGCGGGGACGCGGCCGGTCAGCCCGCGACGGACTTGAAGACCGGGTAGTAGCCGCCGGACTGGCCCGCGGCCGTCGGGTGGTACGAGATGGTCAGGTTGAGGTAGTTCAACGCGTGCAGCCACTTGTCGCCGTAGCTGCAGAGCTGGTGGCCCACGAAGATCGAGCGCACGTCGGCGAACTGGAAGCCGGCCGAGGTGGCGGCCGTCCTGGTGATGTCGTCGAGCAGGTTGATGCCCTCGTTGATCTTCGCCCGGGAGGTCGCGCTGAGCCCGACGCAGATCGTGCCGAGCTGGTAGAAGACCGGGTAGCCGACGACCACCACGCGGGCGTTGGGCGAGCGGCTCCTGATGCCGTTGTAGACGTTGGCCAGCTTGCCGGGCAGCTCGGTCCGGGCCTTGTCCTCGGCGGCCTGCACGGCGGCCACGCACTGCGTCTCGCCCTGGAGCACGCAGGTGGACATGATGTTGGAGAAGCCGACGTCGTTTCCGCCGACCGTGACGCTGACCAGGGTGGTGGTCGACGAGAGCGCGGAGAGTTGGCTGTTGATGACCGTGGCGGTGGTCGCGCCCGAGCAGGCCACCGAGACGTACGAGGCCGGCTTGATGTTGGTGTTGTAGAGCGCGGGGTAGGCGTTGGTGCTGCGCATACAGGACCCGCTCTCCGCGGTGTAGCTGTCGGCGCCGACGCCCGAGGCGTACGAGTCGCCGAGCGCGACGTACCGGTCGGTGGCGGCGGCCTGGGCGGGGGCGGCCTGCATCAGCATGACGCCGAGGGACGAGGCCAACGTCAGGGCGAGGGTGGCAAGACGAGATCTCCGCACGTCGCACTCCTGGGGGTGGGAAGTGGTGGTGGGAGATAGATATCAATAGATCAGACACCGACGGAAGATCATCAATTCGCGGAGGGTGCCGATAGACGCTAATAGCTACAAATCACTGCCGACCGGCGCCGGCGCCGTGAAGGATTCCGCCATCACT
This sequence comes from Micromonospora sp. NPDC003776, assembly GCF_053605645.1. NCBI lineage: Bacteria > Bacillati > Actinomycetota > Actinomycetes > Micromonosporales > Micromonosporaceae > Micromonospora > Micromonospora sp. NPDC003776. The sequence continues at coordinate 2,240 of NZ_JBSGJR010000078.1, read as the reverse complement.
GTCCGTTGTCGATCCTTCGGGGCGGGCAACCTACCGGCACGGTCGGGAATGCCGGCCGCCGGCGATCGGTTGGCACCGGACATGACGACTGTGGGACTGATCGGCAGCGGCAACATCGGCGGCACGGTGGCCCGACTCGCGGTGGCCGCGGGTCACGACGTGGTGCTCAGCAACTCACGCGGCCCGGAGACGCTCAAGGAACTGGTCGACGAGCTGGGCCCCCGGGCGCGGGCGGCCACCCCGGCCGACGCCGCGGCGGCCGGTGACCTGGTGGTGGTCACCATCCCGCTGCGGGCCTACCGGGAGGTGCCGGCCGGACCGCTGGCCGGCAAGGTGGTCATCGACACCAACAACTACTACCCGGAGCGGGACGGCCGGTTCCCGGAGCTGGACGACGAGTCGACCACCACCAGCGAGCTGCTCCAGCGACACCTGCCCGACGCGCGGGTGGTCAAGGCCTTCAACAACATCTTCTTCCGGCACCTGCTCGCCCTGGCCCGGCCGGCGGGCGCGGCGGACCGTACCGCCCTGCCCATCGCCGGTGACGACGCCGCGGCCAAGGACACCGTCACCGCCTTCCTCGACTCCATCGGCTACGACGCGGTCGACGTGGGCCCGCTCGCGGAGGGCTGGCGGTTCCAGCGCGACACCAGCGCGTACGCCGCCCTCTACGCGGCCGACCCGGCGGACTGGGACCGGCCGGCCCCGGTGGACGCCGCCACGCTGCGGGCCGCGCTGGCCGCCGCCCGCCGCTACGCCGTCAGCTGACCGGCCGGCCCGGAGGGTGGGCCCGCCCGCCCTCCGGGCCGCACGTCGTCGCCCGCGCGCCCGTCGACCGGCCCCCGCTCGCGGCATGGCGGGGTGTCCAGGGCCGCGGACGCCCCGGGTTCACGGCATGTCGAGTGGATCAAGCGGGCCAGGGCATCGCCCCGCCCGCGCCGGATCAGACCGGACGGCGGCCGGCGAAGCCGCACTCGGCCCGGTGGTACCAGCGCACGTCGTCGTCCCCCTCCAGCCAGCACCAGAGCACGGCACGGCCGTCCCGCTCACCGGGGAAGTCGAGCAGCACCGGGGCGATGCCCTTGACCTGGATGTCGTGCTGGTGCAGCTCCTCCAGCACCGCGTGCAGCCGTGCCTCCAGGGCCTTCAGCTCGGCCCGCCCGCCCAGCACGCTGACCCCGTGCTCGGCCAGGTCGGCACGCAGCTCGGCCAGGTCGGCCCGGAGCCGGATCAGCTCGTCGACGCGCGGTCGCAGGGTGGCCGCCAGGTGCCGCGCCTGGGCGAGAGTGAACACCGCGCCAGTATGCGGCACGATCCGGTCCGTCGAGGTTCCCCGGGCCGGCGCCGTGGAGTGGATCGACGCGGGCGGCCCGGCTCAGTCGGCCTGGGCGGCCAGCTCGCGGGCGCGGTCCCGGGCCGCCTCCAGCGCCGCCAGCATGGCCGCGCGGACGCCGTGGTTCTCCAGCTCGCGGATGGCGGAGATGGTGGTGCCGGCCGGCGAGGTGACCGCCTCGCGCAGCTTCACCGGGTGCTCACCGGAGTCGCGCAGCATCACCGCCGAGCCGATGGCGGTCTGCACGATCAGCTCGTGCGCCACCTGGCGCGGCAGCCCGAGCAGGATGCCGGCGTCGATCATGGCCTCGACCAGCAGGTAGAAGTAGGCGGGACCGGAGCCGGAGAGGGCGGTGACCGCGTCCTGCTGCGACTCGGGCACCCGGATGGTGGCGCCGAGCGGCTTGAACATGTCCTCGGCCAACGCCAGGTGCGCCCCGGTGGCGTGGGCGCCGGCGGAGATGGCGCTCATCGCCTCGTCGACCAGCGCCGGGGTGTTGGTCATCACCCGCACGACCGGGGTGCCCTCGGGCAGCCGCCGGTTGAAGAAGCTGGTGGGCAGGCCGGCGCAGAGCGAGATGAGCAGCTTGTCGGCCGGCACCTTGGGGCCGATCTCGTCCAGCAGCGCCCCCGCGTCCTGCGGTTTGACCGAGACGGCGAGCACCTCCGCCTCGTCCACCGCGATGAGGTTGTCCACCACCCGGACGCCGTACCGGGCGGTCAGCTCCTCGGCGCGGGCGGGCCGCCGGGCGGTGGCGAGCAGCCGCTCCACCGGCCAGCCGGAGCGGAGCAGCCCGGAGAGCATCAGCTCGCCGATCTTGCCGGCGCCGATCACCGCGACGGTGTGCACCTCGGGTGCCATGAACGCGTACCCCTCTCGCCTCGCGGCGGGGCGCGGCGGCCCGGCC
>NZ_JBSGJR010000077.1:0-17363 GCF_053605645.1 Micromonospora sp. NPDC003776 | reverse complement strand
TGGCCCGCGCCCCCGAAGGATGCGGGCCAGGGCGGCAGCCTACGTCAGCGGGACCCCTCCACGTTCAGTTCGGCGACTGCGGCGTACTTGTGCCCGGTCTGCTCGTTGAGGGCGACCAGCCGGACGTAGCGTGCCGTCACGGTGGGGAAGACGGCGCGCTGGGATGCCAGCGACGTGGTGAAGCGTCCGCGGGCGACGGGCTCTCCCCACGTGGTGCCGTCCAGGCTGGTGTAGATCTCGTAGTCCGCGATCTGCTCGTTGGCGCTGTTCTGGCGGCGGGTGTACTGGAGTCCACTGACCGGGTGTGTCCCGCCGAGGTCGAGGCTGATGCGGTGCGGGTAGCCGGGTGCGTCGGAGCGCGACCACTCGGTGTGCCAGAAGGTGGCGGGGTTGCCGTCGATCACGTTGCCGGCCCGCCCGTCCTCACGGCTGGTCTCCTCGCTGTCGACGTCCGCGATGCTCATCCGGGTCTGGTCGAGCAGCCCGACCGTGACGGTGAATCGGGTCGAGCTGGTGCCGGCCGAGGTACGCAGGGTTGCCGTCACCGGGTAGCGACCGGGGGTGGCGCCGGCGGGAACCGTGATCGTGAGCCGGCCCTCGGCCTGCTGTCCCGGCATGAGGGGTTCGACCGAGCCCTGTCCCTGCCAGTCCGACGGCACCCCCAGCTGGAGCTGGGGAGACGGTACCGCGATGCCGGACTGGTTGGTGACGCTGACCGGCACGGTGATCTGCTGGCCGGGGTCGACCGCGACATCCGGGATGGTCAGGGGCGCGCAGATGCCGCCCAGCCAGGCGAGGTTGAAGTTGGCGTACCGGATGCCGCTGCCCGGCTCGTACAGCAGGCCGTAGGTGCCGTCGGGCTGTGCGGTCAGGGTGGAGTACGACATCGAGCCGGGCTGGAAGACCTTCGCGACCGGCCAGGTCTCGCCGTCGTCGCAGGACATCCGGATCGTGCCCTGGCTGCGTGCGGTCTGGCTGGCGGCGTTGGAGAAGAGCAGGACCTTGGCCCGGGCGGAGCCGGCCGGGGCGTCGGGGAAGGCCCGGATGATGGAGGCGTTGTTCGTCGGGTCGGGCAGTTCGCGGTCGACGGTCACCGGCCCGTAGCTGTGGCCACCGTCGGTGGAGACGGTCACCTTGCGGTAGCCGCTGCGGGCGGAGTCGCGGCTGTTCAGCATGACCCGGCCGTCGGAGAGTTCGACGGTTTTGTTCTCGTCCATGCCGACGCCGACGGCTTCGCCGGCTCGCCAGGTCCGCCCGTGGTCGTCGCTGTAGACGCTCACGGCCTGGAAGGCGCCGGCGGCGTTGATGATCGTGTACTGCTGGATGAGCCGGCCGGCATGCGGGCCGTAGCGCAGCTGGATGCCCTCGCCGGAGGCGGCGAAGCGGCTGCGCCAGCCGGGGTCGGGGGTGATGTCGGCCGTGATGGTCCGCTCGGACCAGGTCCGCCCGCCGTCGGTCGAGGTGGCGACGTTGGCGTGGAGCACGTCGGGGTCGGCCGGGTCGGTGCCGGGCCGGCTGCCGATGAAGCCCTGGTTCTGCGAGTGGACGTGGAAGTTGAAGATCGTCCCGGTCTCCCGGTCGACCAGGTAGCTCGGGTCGGAGTAGCCCTGGATCGGCGCCGTGGTTCGGCCGGCGCTGACCACCTGCTGCTCGCCCCACGTCTTGCCGCCGTCGGTGCTGCGGCGCTGGAGGATCGAGTTGGGGCCGGGGGCGTCGATGCCGGTGGGGCGGCCGTCGTACGAGGCGAGCAGGTCGCCCTCGGGCGTCACGGTCAGGGCCGGGATGCGGTAGTTGGGGAAGCCGTTCTGGCCGTTGACGGCCAGGTCCTGCTCGGTGTATATGGGCGTGCCGCCGGGCGGGACGGGTGCTCCGGCGGTGGCCTGTGCGGGGGAGGGGCTGCCGACTGCGGCAGCGGTCAGTGCCGCCGCGGACAGCAGGCTGAGCGGTCCGCGGTGGCGCGGTCGGCGGGGATACGGATTCGTGGTCATGGACATCCTTCACACGCAGGCGGCAGATGGCCCGACCAACATAAGACGTGAGACGTCTGATGTCTACGGTGTCCGGTCTGCCGCTGCCAGCCCGGGGGCGGGGATGGCAGCGGCAGGGTGTGGGTGCTGGTATTCGCGCTCAGGACTGGGCGCGGGCGATGCTCGCTCGAACGGGTGCGTAGTGGTCGGCGATGGCGGCCCGCAGGTTCGCCGGATCCCCGGCCGCGATCGCGTCCACGATCGCCCGGTGCCGCTGGGCGGTGATCACCCGGTCCTCCGGGTCGGTCCGCAGCGTGGGGGCCACAATGGCCTGGACCTGCCAGAACGCCTCGGTCAGTTGGAGCAGGAGGTCGTTGCCGAGGGGTTCCATCAGCTTCACGTGGAAGGCGCGGTCGACCTCGAGGAAGTCCGCCCCCCGGGCGGCCAGCTCCTCCATCTGGTCGGCGAGGGCGGAGAGCTCCGCCCGGTCGTCCGCGTCCAGGACGCGGATGATGTCGGCCGCCAGCCCCTGCTCGAGGGTCTGCCGGACGTCCACGACCTGGCCGAGCACGTGGTGGTCTCCCTCGCCGCTGAGCAAGCCGCGAAACGCCAGGCTCTCCACAAGGGCGTTGAGCGACATTCGGCCGACGAAGGTGCCGTGCCCGTGCCGCACCTCCACGATGTCGAGGGCTGAGAGGATCTTGACCGCCTCCCGCACGCTGGATCGGCTGGCCCCGACCGCCTCGCACAGCTCGGTCTCGGTGGGGAGCAGGTCGCCCGGCTTGAGGCGATTACGCAGGATGTACTCCTTGATCCCCGTCACCACCTCCTGCCGGCGAGGGCCCGGGCGCTCCTGACCGCGTAGCGGCGTCGCGTCAATCGTCGTCATCTGCCCCTTGCCCTTCCTTCACCGATCTGTCACGCTCAGCCTATCGTCATCAGACGTCAGACGTCATACCCATACCCCTCACGGAGCGCTGGGCGCCACGCGAGCGCATGAAGAGCCTATGGAGGCATTTACGTGAGCACCACCGACAAGCGGTTGAGGAGGCGACTCGGCTCCCTGCGTCGAGTCCGCTCCCTGGCCGTGGCCTCGGCCGCGGCAACCCTGGCCCTCGGGCTGACGGCCTGCAGCGGCGGACCCGCCTCGACGAACGCCGTCGGAGGCGGCAAGGACGGGAAGTCCTCCATCGAGGCGACCCTGGCCTTCACCCTCTCCAGCGGGTTCGACCCCGGGAACGCCTCGTCGGCGGTGGCCACGGCGGTCAACCAGCACATCTTCGAAGGTCTCATCGACCTCGACCCGATCACCCGCGAGCCGTACCTGGCCCTGGCCAAGGCCCAGCCGGTGGCGAGCGCCGACGGGCTCACGTACACCGTGTCGCTGCGCGACGGAGCGAAGTTCTCCGACGGCACCCCGGTCACCGCCGAGGACGTCGCCTGGTCCTTCACCCGGGTGCTGAAGCCGGCGGACCCCGCGGCCCCGCCGCTGATGCAGGGCTTCATCCCGTTCATCGACTCGGTCACCGCCAAGGACGCCACCACGGCCGAGTTCAGGTTGAAGTACCCGTTCGCCCTGTTCGCCGAGCGCATCGCGGTCATCAAGATCGTCCCCAAGGCGAAGACCGCGGACGCGGCCGCCGCGAAGACCTTCGACACCGCGCCGATCGGCTCCGGCCCGTACAAGATGGACAGCGCGTCGAAAGAGTCCGGCATCAAGCTGAGCCGGAACCCGAACTACAACGGCCCCCGCGCGGGCAAGGTCGACACGATGACCTGGAACACCAGCACCGAAGCTGCGGCGCGGGTGTCGGATCTGCAGGGCGGCCGGGTCCAGGCCATCGAGTCGGTGCCGTACCTGAACGTCGACTCGCTCAAGGCCAAGTACAACGTCGACGTGAAGCAGGCCTTCAACCAGGTCTTCCTCATGTTCAACACCGCGGCCGCGCCGTTCAACGACAAGCGAGTGCGCCAGGCCCTGCACTACGCGATCGACAAGGACGCGGTCATCAAGACGGCGCTCAACGGCTACGGCACCCCGGCGACGAGCTACCTGGACGAGGGCAACAAGGACTACCAGAAGGCCGCCACCGTCTACGACTACAACCTGGACAAGGCCAAGGCCCTGCTCAAGGAGGCCGGGGTCAGCAACCTGTCGTTCCAGCTCGACACCACCGACAACTCCGTGGTCAAGGACGTCGCCCCGCTGGTCATCGAGCAGTGGAAGAAGATCGGCGTCAACGCCAGCCTCAACACCGCACCGTCCGCGGCGATCTACGGCGACGTGGTCCCGAAGGACACCTTCCGGGTGCTGATGGCCACCGGCGACCCCAGCGTCTTCGGCACCGACACCGACCTGCTGATGCGCTGGTTCTACTACGGCGAGACCTGGCCGGGGAAGCGCTACCGCTGGGACGACGCCGACCGCAAGGCCATGGCGACCCTGCTCGACAAGGCGGCCCAGACCTCCGACGAGGCGGCCCGCAAGGCCCTGTGGAAGCAGGCCCTCGACATGGCGGCCGACGAGGTTCCGCTCTACCCGATCCTGCACACCAAGGTCGTCACCGCCTACGACCCCGCCAAGCTCACCGGGTTCTCGGGCGCCGCGACCACCGGCCTGTACTTCCTGGGCGCCAGCCGAAGCGGCTGAGCCCGGGGCCGGGGGCCCGGACCTCGCCCCCACGCGTCCCGCCCAGCCCCCGCACCCCGGGGCTGGGCGGGACGACCGGGCGCCCGTCGATGAGAGAGAGACACGATGCTGACCGTCCTGAACATGGTCGCGCGACGACTCCTGACACTGATTCCCCTCGCGCTGGGCATCACGCTGTTCGTCTTCGTGATCATGCAGTTCTCGCCGATCGACCCCGCGCTGTCCGTCCTCGGCGACCAGGCGACGCCCGCCCAGGTCGAGGCGTTCAAGGCCGCCAACGGCCTCAACGACCCGCTCCCGCTGCGCTACCTGCATTTCCTCGGGGACCTGGCCCGGGGCGACCTGGGCATGACCTTCCCGCCCTCGGTGCCGGTCGCTGACAAGATCGCCACCGCGCTGCCGCTGACGATCCAGCTCACCGCGGTGGGCGTCGTCGGCGCGCTGGTCATCGCGCTGGCCCTGGGCATCCCCGCCGCCCTGTACCGGGACCGCTGGCCCGACCAGGTCATCCGGTTCGTCTCCATGGCCGGCATCGCCACGCCGTCGTTCTGGCTGGCCCTCCTGCTCATCCAGGAGTTCGCGGTCCGGCGTCCGATCTTCCCGACCGGCGGATACGTCAACCCCGCCGACTCGGTCACCCTCTGGCTGCAGTCCCTCGCCCTGCCCGCGCTCGCCCTCGCCGTGCCGGTCGGGTGCTCGCTCGCCCGGATCGTGCGCACGTCCATGGTCGAGGAACTCGACAAGGACTACGTACGCACGGCGATCGGCGCCGGGTTGCCGCCCCGGGTGGTGATCGGCCGCAACGTGCTGCGCAACGCGCTCGTCAACCCGCTGACCGTGCTGGGGCTGCGCATCGGCTACCTCATCGGCGGCACCGTCGTCATCGAGGCCATCTTCTCGCTGCCCGGCATGGGCACCCAGATCATGAGCGCGGTCCAGCAGAACGACACCGCCCTCGCGCAGGGAACGGTCCTGACGATCGCCCTCGGCTTCGTCGTCGTGAACCTGATCGTCGACATCCTCTACCTCTTCGCCAACCCCCGACTGCGCGGAGGCCACTGATGCGTCGCACCCTCACCGCCCGGCTGTCGCGCCCCGGCATCAGCCTCACCCGGCTCGGCGTCGCCGCCCGCATCGCCCTCGCCTTCGTCCTGCTGATCGTCCTGGTGGGCGTCTTCGCCCCGCTCCTGCTCCGGCACGACCCGGCGCAGACCGGGCTCGGCCCCGCGCTCACCGGCCCGAACGGCGACTTCTGGTTCGGCCTGGACAAACTCGGCCGGGACGTCTTCTCGCGGCTGGTCGCCGGCACCCGCCGTTCCCTGGTCGTCGGCTTCGGCGCCGCCGGCATCGCGCTGCTGGCCGGCGCGGTCCTCGGCGCCGTGGCCGGAACCAGCCGCACCCTGGTCGACGAGGTCGTGATGCGCTGCCTCGACGTCGTCATGGCCTTCCCCGCCATCGTGCTCTCCGCCCTGCTGATCATCTCCTTCGGCAAGAACAGCCTGCTGGTCCTCGTGATCGCGATCGGCTTCGTCTTCACCCCGTCGGTCGCCCGCATCGTCCGCGCCAACGTGCTGTCCCAGTACCGCGAGGACTACGTGGCCGCCGAGCGGATCATCGGCGCCCGCCGCCCGCACATCCTCTGGCGGCACGTCCTGCGCAACTGCGCCGCCCCGATCCTCGTCTTCCTCACCGTCATGGTGGCCGACGCCATCGTCTTCGAGGCGTCCCTGTCCTTCATCGGAGGTGGGCTGGCGCCGCAGGAGGCCAACTCCTCCTGGGGCTCGGTGATCGCCTTCGGCAAGGAGATGGTGCAGATCGGCGGCTGGTGGTCGACGTTCTTTCCCGGCCTGCTGATCCTGCTGACCGTGCTGGCCCTGAACGTGCTCTCCGAAGGGATGTCCGACGCCTGGGCCGCCCCCGCCGCCCGTCGGGCCATCAGGCCCGTCGGCGAACCGGTGACGCAGGCGCAGCCCGGCACCGCCGAGGTCGTCGAGCTGCCCGGCCTCGCGGCCGCCGCACAACGGCTCCGCGACAAGGCCCGCCCCCTGCCGCAGGGGCAGCCCGTCCTGGAGGTCAGGAACCTGTCGATCGGCTTCGAGGGGCGCCATCGCGGAGTCGACATCGTCGACGGCCTGACCTTCGACGTGCGCCCCGGCGAGGTGCTCGGTCTCGTCGGCGAGTCGGGCTCGGGCAAGTCCCTGACCTCCCTCGCCGTGATGGGGCTCCTGCCGCACGGCGCCCGGGTACGGGGCGAGGTCTGCTTCCAGGGCGAGAACCTGCTGACCATGAGCGCGAAACGGCGGCGCGCGCTGATGGGACGCGAGATCGCGATGGTCTACCAGGACGCCCTCTCGGCGTTGAACCCGGCACTGCGGGTCGGCGCCCAGCTGGCGCAGATGATCCGCCGCGGCGGCACCCGGTCGGCCGAGGAACTGATGCGGCTGGTGGGCCTGGACCCCCAGCGCACCCTCGCGGCGTACCCGCACGAGCTCTCCGGCGGCCAGCGGCAACGCGTGGTGATCGCCATGGCCCTGTCCCGGGACCCGCGCCTGATCATCGCCGACGAGCCGACCACCGCGCTCGACGTCACGGTCCAGGCGCAGGTGATGGAACTGCTGCTGCGACTGCGGGAACAGCTTGGCTTCGCCCTGATCCTGGTCAGCCACGACCTCGCCCTGGTCAGCGACGTCTCCGACCGCGTCGTCGTCATGTACGGCGGGCAGATCGTCGAGACCGGCGTCACCGCCGACGTGATCGAGGCGCCGGCACACCACTACGCGCGGGGCCTTCTCGGGTCCGTCCTCTCCCTCGAGACCGGCGCGGAGCGGCTCACCCAGATCCGTGGCGTGGTGCCCTCGCCCGCCGACTTCCCGACCGGCTGCCGGTTCGCCGATCGCTGTCCCATGGCGACCCAGCTCTGCCGGGACACGGCGCCCCGCCTGACCGGCGGCACCGCCCACGGGTACGCCTGCCACCACCCGGCCGTCACCGTCAGCGACAAGGAGCTCGCCCGATGAGCGCGACCGCCCCGCGTCAACCGATCGTCGAGCTGCGCGACGTGCACGTGGTGCACCGCATCCGCGGCGCCGGCATGTTCAGCCGCGACCGGGTCCACGCCCTCACCGGCGCGGACCTGACCATCCGGCCCGGCGAGACCGTCGGCATCGTCGGCGAGTCCGGCTGCGGCAAGTCGACCCTGGCCAAGGTGCTCGTGGGGCTGCAGCAGCCGACGAGCGGAACGGTCAGCTTCGCCGGCCGGGACGTCTGGTCGATGAGCGCGGCGGAACGACGCCAGCACATCGGCGCCGGCGTCGGCATGGTCTTCCAGGACCCCGCCACGTCGCTCAACCGTCGGATGCCGGTACGCGACATCCTGCGCGACCCGCTCGACGTGCACCGCCGCGGCACCAAAGCACAGCGGCAGGCCCGGGTGGCCGAGCTGATGGCCCTGGTGGGGCTGCCCGGCTCGGTCGCCGACGTGCTGCCGAGCCAGCTCTCCGGCGGCCAGCGCCAGCGGGTCTCCATCGCGCGCGCCCTGGCCCTGGAACCGGGGCTGGTCATCGCCGACGAGCCCACCAGCGCACTGGACGTCTCGGTGCGGGCCCAGATCCTCAACCTGCTGCTGGACCTCAAGGACCGGCTCGGGCTGGCCATGGTGTTCGTCTCCCACGACATCCAGACGGTCAAGCGGATCAGCGACCGCGTGGTCACCATGTACCTGGGCCGGATCGTGGAACAGACGCCGGCCGCCGTGCTTCCCGAGGGAGCTCAGCACCCGTACACCCGGGCGCTCTTCTCCGCGACGCCCGGCCTGCTCTCGCCCATCGACCCCATCCCGCTGGTCGGCCCGGTCCCGTCCGCCACCCGCCCGCCCAGCGGTTGCCCGTTCCGGACCCGCTGCTGGAAGGCCACGGACGTGTGCGCGGCTGAAATGCCGAACGCCCGGTCCGCGACCACGCCTGCCGGCGGAATCCACGAGTTCCGGTGCCACCACCCCGTTCCCGCCGGCACCAGCAACGCCGAGCTGGTCGAACTCGCCCGCGCCGCGGCGGGCCGCACCAGCCACCTACATGTCGAGGAGACAGTGTGACCACCCCAGCCCCACGGTTCGCCGGAGTCGTGCCGCCTACCGTCACCCCGCTGACCGAGGACGGCGCGGTCGACGTCGGCTCCCTCGAGCGGCTCGTCGAGCGGCTCCTCGACGCCGGCGTCGACGGCATCTTCGCCCTCGGCAGTTCGGGCGAGACCGTCTTCCTCACCGACCAGCAGCGGGACCAGGCTCTCGAGGTCATCGTGAAGACCGTGGCGGGGGCCGTACCCGTCCTCGCCGGCTGCATCGAACCGACCACCCGGCGGGTGCTCGACCGCGCCGAGGCGTCGGCCCGTCTCGGGGCCGACGCCCTGGTCGCGACCGCCCCCTTCTACGCCATCGTCGGCCCGCACGAGGTCGAGCGGCATTTCCGGTCCCTCGCCGCCGCGGTCGAGCTTCCGCTGCTCGCCTACGACATCCCGGTCTGCGTGCACACGAAGCTCTCCACCGACCTGCTGACCCGGCTGGCGACCGAGGGCGTCCTCGCCGGCGTCAAGGACTCCAGCGGAGACGACGTCGCCTTCCGGCAGCTGGTCCTGTCGATCGGGGAGCACGCGCCGAACAGCGGCTTCGCTCTGCTCACCGGACACGAGGTGGTCGTCGACGCCATGATGCTGGCCGGCGCCTCCGGCTCCGTCCCCGGACTGGGCAACGTGGACCCGGCCGGCTACGTACGGCTGCACCGGGCCTGCGTCGCGGGTGACTGGGACGCCGCCCGCCGGGAGCAGGACCGGCTCACCCGCCTGTTCCGGATCGTCGACGCCGCCGACCCCGCCACGTCGGCCGGGGCGACAAGGGGAGTGGGCGCGTTCAAGACGGCACTGGCCCTGCTCGGTGTCATCGGCGGCAACGCGGTGTCGCTGCCCCTGCGACCGCTGGACGCCGAGGAGACCGCCCGGGTGCGCACCCAGCTCGAACTGGCCGGACTGCTCTGACCATGCCCGACGCACACGAACCTCACCCGATCCCCGGCGAGGCGGTCGCCGCGCTGGACATCGGGGGCACGAAGACGGCCGCCGCCCTCGTGACGAGGGCGGGCACGGTCGTCGCCCGGCTCACCGCACCGACCCCCGGCCGAGCCGGGGCCCGGGCCATCCTCGACACCGCCGCCGACCTCGTGCAGCAGCTGCGGGCACGGGCGGCGGGGACGCCGGTCCGTGCGGTCGGGGCGGGCAGCGCCGGGGTGATCGACAGCCCCTCCGGCCGGGTGCTCTCGGCCACCGACGTCCTCACCGGCTGGGCCGGCACGGACCTGCGGGGAAGCCTGCACCAGCGGCTGGGACTGCCCGTCACGGTCATCAACGACGTGCACGCGCACGCCCTCGGCGAAACCCGGCACGGCGTCGCGACCGGGTACGACAGCGTGCTCTTCGTCGCCGTCGGCACCGGCATCGGCGCCTCGTTCGTCGTCGGCGGCACCGTCCTGCCGGGAGCGCACTCCGCCGCCGGCCACGCCGGCCACCAGCCCTCCCCGTACGCCGGGTCACTGCCCTGCACCTGCGGCAGGCGGGGACACCTCGAAGCGATCGCCTCCGGCCCCGGACTGGCCGACGAGTACGCCCGGCGTACCGGCCACCCGGTCGACGACGTGCGCTCCGTGGCCGCCCGCGCCGACGACGGCGACGAGACCGCCGCAGAGATCATCCTGCTCGGCGGGGCCGCGGTCGGTTCGACCGTCGGTGGACTGGTCAACCTGCTCGACCCCGCCGCCGTCGTGATCGGCGGGGGTGTCACCGGCCTCGGCGAGCGCTGGTGGCAGGCACTCCGCGACGCGGTGCGGCGCGAGACGTTGCCCAACCTGGACGGGGTGCCCGTCCTGGCCTCGACCCTCGGCCCCGACGCCCCGCTGCTCGGCGCCGCGTCGCTCGCCTGGGAGGCCCTGGCATGAAACCCCTGATCGCCCAGCTCCGTCAGCGTCTGATCGTCTCCTGCCAGGCGTATCCGGGTGAGCCGATGCGCGACCCGGACACGATGCGCCGCGTCGCCCTCGCCGCCGTGCACGGCGGAGCCGCCGGCATCCGCGCCCAGGGACTGGCGGACATCGCCGCCATCCGGGACGCGGTCGACCTCCCGCTGATCGGGCTGTGGAAGGACGGGGACGACGACGTCTTCATCACTCCCACGCTCGAGCACGCGCTCGCCGTCGCCCGGGCCGGTGCGCACATCATCGCGCTCGACGGCACCCGTCGACCGCGACCCGACGGCCGGACCCTCAGTGAGATCGTCGCCGCCGTCCACGAGCAGACCGACGCCCTGGTGATGGCCGACTGCTCGACCCTCGAAGAGGGGGTCGTCGCCGCCGCAGCGGGCGCCGACCTGGTCGGCACCACCCTGGCCGGATACACCCCGTACACCCGCAAACAGGCCGGCCCGGACCTGGACCTGGTCGCCCGCCTCGCCACCGCAGTCGACGTGCCGGTGGTCGCGGAGGGGCGGATCCACACCCCGCAGCAGGCGGCGCAGGCGCTGCGGGCCGGCGCGTGGACGGTGGTGGTCGGTACCGCGATCACCCACCCCACCACCATCACCAGCTGGTTCGCGGCGGCCATGGCCGCCGCCAGGTAGCGGAGGTCACGCGGTGGCGCTGAGCGACTTCACCCTTGCCGAATGTCTGGCGTATCGGCCCGAACTGGTGGTACCCGCGGACCTGGACGCCTTCTGGGAGCGGACGCTGGGCGCCGACGAACCGGGACAGGCGACGTACGAGCCGGTCGACACCGGCCTCACCCAGATCCGCACCTTCTCGGCCACCGTCGCCGGGTACGGCGGCGAGCCGGTGCACGGCTGGCTGCACGTACCCGCGGCCGCCACCGGGCCCGTGCCGTGCGTGGTCGAGTACCTCGGTTACGGCCGCGGCCGTGGCCTGCCACACGAAAAGCTGTTCTGGGCGGCGGCGGGCTTCGCGCACCTGATCATGGACACCCGTGGCCAGGGCTGGAGCGCCTCGCCCGGCGTCACCCCCGATCCGCACCCCTATCCGGCCGGCACCGTGCCGGGCTTCCTCACCCGCGGCGTCACCGATCCGGAGGGCTTCTACTACCGCAGGCTGATCACCGACGCCGTGCGGTTCGCCCGCGCCGCAGCGCAGCATCCCGCCGTCGACCCGGACCGGGTCGCCGTCACCGGCATCAGCCAGGGAGGCGGCCTCGCGCTGGCCGTGGCCGCGCTCTGCCCGGGCGTGGCGGCGGTCCTGCCCGACGTGCCTTTCCTGTGCGACTTCCGGCGCGGTGTGCAGGTCGCCGGCCGCGGCCCGTACGGCGAGATCGCCGAATACCTCAAGCTGCACCGGGACCGCAGCAGCCAGGTGTTTTCCGTGCTGTCGTACTTCGACGCCGCCGTGCTCGCGCCTCGCGCGATCGCGCCCGCGCTGTTCTCCATCGCGATGATGGACCAGGTGTGCCCACCGTCAACCTGCTTCGCGGCCTACCACCGATACGGCGGCGCGAAGGAGCTACGCGTGAACGAGTTCAACGACCACGAAGGCGGTGAAGCTCAGCACCAGCTCGAACAGCTCGCCTGGCTGCGCAAGATCCTGGCGTGAAGTCCCTTCAGTGCGTGCTGTCGGGATCGGTGTTTCAGAGCCTGGTTCGTTCCGGATGCATCCCGTCGACCAGCTCGTGCCCGGCCTTCCTGATGCAGTTTGATCCTGGCTCCGCCCCGCACACCGGGCACGGCCGCCAGTCCTGAACCGGGCCGGCGTCGTGCCCGAGGCTCAGGGCGATCTCGCTGATCTCGTCCGCCGCGTGGTGCAGGGTCGGGTCGCGGTGCCGGACGGCAGCCTGGTGGATCTGTTGAATCGACTCTCGCGCCTGCTCCAGTCTTCGCCTGGCTGACGCACCCGGATCAATGGACATGCACTCCCGGCTTCCCCGTCCTGCGGGCTCGAAACCCACCGAGCCAGCGCGCCCCGCAGTCGGCCGATGCCAGTGGGATCGGCGCGAACATCGCCGGCTCGTCCTCGGGGAAGAGCGCGGCCGGGCCGTAGATCCAGTCCGTGAAGGAGTAGTCGTCGACCTTCCGGGCGCGGAGCAGGACGTTGCGCCGCTCGCGGTCGACGCCGTCGAGGTGCCACAGGTCGCCCCACGCGCGGGCGGTCAGCGGCACACGTCGGCAGTGCTGGCGGCGCTCGTCGGCCCAGTTGGGTTACCTCGGGTCGTACTGCCGCCAGGTGAGGACTCGGCCGGCATCATTTCGGCTGTAGAGGGCTTGCCAGGTGTATAGGGTGCCCTTTATGACCTGGTTGGTGACGGGTGGGGCCGGGTACGTCGGTGGTGCCGTTGTCCGCGCGCTACTGCCCACCGGTCGTCGGGTGGTGGTCCTCGACGATCTGTCCAACGGTGATCCCGCCGCCGTACCCGTCGGGGTGCCGCTGGTCCGCGCCTCGGTGACCGACAGCTCCGCGGTGCGTCGAGTGCTGGTCGAGCATGCGATCACCGGCGTGATCCACCTCGCCGGGCTGAAATCGGTGGCCGAGTCGGTGGCGCAACCGCTGAAGTACTACCGGCAGAATGTGGGCGGAACGCTCGCAGTGCTCGAAGCCATGGCGCAGTCGGGCGTGCGCCGGGTGGTGCTCTCGTCCAGCGCAGCGGTCTACGGCGCGCCGGAAACCGACACGATCAGCGAAGACACGCCGCCGTGCCCGGAAAACCCCTACGGCGCGACGAAACTGATCAGCGAGTGGCTCGTCGCGGACGCCGCCCGCGCGTTCGGCATGAAGCATATGATTCTGCGCTACTTCAACGTCGCCGGCGCCGGCGTGCGTACCCCGCACCGCCGGATCGACACCAACCTGCTGCCGGCCGCGGTCGACGCGGTCATGCGCGGCGCGTCTCCGGTGGTGTTCGGCCGCGACTACCCGACGCCGGACGGGTCATGTGTGCGTGATTTCGTGCATGTGCTCGACGTCGCCGCCGCGCACGTCGCGGCAGTGGACGCGTTGGAGGCCGGTGCGGGCGACGCCGTCTACAACGTGGGCTGCGGCGTCGGTCATTCGGTCGGGCAGGTGCTCGACACGATCCGCCAGGTAACCGGCGTTCCGTTCGTGGAAGAGGTCCGCGTGCGCCGTGCGGGCGACTCGGCGAGGGTGGTCGCCTCGGTGGAGAAAATCGGCCATGAACTCGGCTGGCGACCGCGCTACGGATTGCCGGACATGGTACGCGACGAATGGGAAGTCCGACGCCCACCCAGTCCTGAACCACACCCGCCACCAGCGCCTGAACTCGGCGAGCAAGGGGCCCGAATCGTGGTCTTGACTGCCAGCGTCGGCGCCGGCCACGATGGCGCGACCCGTGAGTTGGCGCGCCGGCTGAGCGAGCAGGGCTTCCGAGTCGACGTGCTGGACGTGCTCCGTGTCTTCTCCCCGGGTTCGGAAAGGCTGCTCCGCGATGGGTACCACAGCGTGTTGTGCAGCGCGCCGTGGATATACGACGTGCTGTTCGGCCTGGCCTGCCGGCTTCCGGGCGCGGCTCCCATCACGCGGGCCATGATTCGCCCGGCCCGGCGACGGCTGCTGCAACTCCTGCCGCCCGACACCGGCGCGGTCGTATCCGCCTATCCGCTCGCCAGCCAGTTGGTCGGACCCTTGCGCCGCAGCGGACAACTGTCGGTACCCGCGCTCACCTATCTCACCGATTTCGGGGTCCACCCAATCTGGATCGCCCCCGGGATCGATGTCCACTGCGCGGCCCACGAGGTCAGTCGGGCCCAGGCGAGTGCCCTCGGTGCGGCGGACGTCCGGGTCGCGGGGCGGATGGTGTCCGCCGGGTTTCAACCAGGTTCGGCGGTGGACAAGCGGCATGCTCGCGAACGCCTTGGGCTTCCTCTCGACGGGCGGCTCGCCCTGCTGGTCGCCGGCTCGTGGGGGGTTGGCGAGCTGGCGGCGACAGCCACCGACATCGCCGCGACGGACGTCGCCGCCCCTGTCGTGGTCTGCGGCCGGAACGCCACGCTGTACGGCCAGCTGCAGCGGCAGGGCGTCGGCCACGTCCTCGGCTGGGTGGACGACATGTCCACGCTCATGCAGGCCGTCGATGTGCTGGTGGAGAATGCCGGCGGGCTGACCGCACTCGAGGCCATGGCGTGCGGCCTGCCCGTCGTCACATACCGCCCGATCGCAGGCCACGGCAGGGCGAACGCTGCCGCGATGGCCGACGCGGCGGTGGTGACGTGGGTCCGCCGGCGCGCGGATCTGGCAGCGGCCCTCCTGGACGTGATTGAGGGCATACGGGGCCAGCGGCAGCGCGACGCCGGCTTGGCGCTGTTCGAGTTGGACCCGGCAACGGTGGTCGCCGACACAGTCAAGAACGCGGAGCCAGGCCTGATCCCCGATCGGGCGGGCTGACCAGGACATGCCCGCTCGCGACAGCACCCGCATGCACCACTACGCTATCCCGGCGCTGGCAGGCCTGGTCGGTGCCGCTGCCACAGCGCACGTCGCGCCAGCAACGACCGCCTTACTCCGCCTGCGGATCCGTCTCTTTCCGCACCTTGCCGGACTCGGTCACCCCGATCACGTCGCTCTCACCTTCGATGACGGGCCCGACCCCGTGTCGACGCCGCGGTTCCTCGACCAACTCACCGTTCGGGGCGTACGTTCGACGTTCTTCCTGCTCGGCACGATGCTCGCGCGAGCGCCCAGCCTAGGTCGGGACCTGGTCGCCGCGGGTCACGAAGTGGCGGTGCACGGCTGGGCACACCACAACCTGCTGCTGCGCGGCCCGGCCTCGACCTACGACGATCTTGCTCGTGCCCGCGGACTGATCGCCGAAACGACGGGGATGACGCCACGGTTCTTCCGGCCACCATACGGCGTGCTCACCGCGTCGGCGCTGCTCGCCGCCCGCCGGCTGGACCTCACGCCGGTCCTGTGGACGTGCTGGGGAAGGGACTGGACCGCCGCGGCCACCTCCCAGTCGGTGCTGGACACGGTAAAGGCCCGGCTCGGCGGCGGCGGCACGGTTCTGCTGCACGACTCCGACTGCTCCCTCGCAACCGGTGCCTGGAAGGCTACCCTCGGGGCGCTGCCGAGGCTGCTGGACGAGTGCGCGCGGCGAGGGCTGCGGGTCGGGCCGCTCAGCGAGCACTTGTGTGAAGCTGACACGTGAATGCCGGCGCCACGCTGCTGGCACTCGCCTCGGCAACCTTCTACGGGTTGAGTTCGGCACTGCAGCAACGGGCCGCGAAGCAGGAACAGCCGCGCCGGGCACTCGACCCGCGACTGCTGCTCCGACTACTGCGCCGCCCCATGTGGATGCTCGGCTGGTTGCCGGACGGCGCTGCCACCGCCCTCCAGGCCATCGCATTGCGCCTCAGTCCGCTCGCATTCGTCCAGCCGATCCTCGTCAGTGGCTTGTTCCTGGCGATCCTGCTGGAAGCGGCGCTCAACAGATCACGACCGCAGCCACGCGAGCTCCTTGCGGTGACCATCGGCGTGGTCGGTCTGGCCGCCTTCCTCGCCACCGCACAGCCCCGCACGGGCGTGTCCGATCCGACCATCCCAGCCTGGATCGGGGTGGGGCTCGGCTCCGGTGGATTCGTCGCGGCCTGTCTGGCCCTCGCCGCGCGTTCGAACAACCCCGCTCGCGGCGCCCTGCTCGGGGCGGCGACCGGCCTGCTCTACGCCCTCACCGCAGCCCTGATCAAACCCCTCGCCAACAAGATCACAGCCGATCCGCTCAGCATCCTCACCGACTGGCACCTCTACGCCCTGATCCTTGTCGGGTTCGTCGGGTTGACGCTCAACCAGAACGCCTTTCAAAATGGTCAGCTCGCCGCGCCGCTGACCACGCTCACCCTGATCGACCCGGTCGCAAGCGTGACCATCGGAGTGACGGCATTCCGTGAGACACTCTCCATCGGCGGACCGCGCCTCGTGATCGAAATCGCCGCCGCCGCCGCGATGGCAGTCGGGATCTGGCTCGCCAGTACATGCCGACGACGCGGGGCGACGGGGTAGAAGCGGGTGGCGTTCAGGCCAGCCACGGGTTACGTCCCGGCTACCCTCGAGCAGCCACATCAGGAAGTACCCGGCTGTCCAGAACGAGAAAATGGTCATCGTGGGTGTACTGGCGTTGGTGCTCCCTCCTGCTGCGGGTCTGCCCACCTACGGGCGGCCCCGCCGGCCACCGCCCTGGCCCGTACTACCCGGTCATCCGGCACGCCGCGGCCGCCTGGCAGGTGCCGGCACTGCCCCTGTCGGTAAACCTTGGGTGGAATGCGAAGGGACAACCCGACGCAGCTTTCGCCAGCGATGTCTGTCAGGCCACCCCGTGATTCCCGTCAGCGACCGGGGGAGTCGCCTCCCTGGTCCTGGGCACACAGCGTCTCTAATTAGCTATGCGATCCTGGGTCGGAGTGTGTTTCCGGGATCGTTTCCCACCTGGGTGGGGTCGCGTGGGCGTGGAGGTGGAATCCTGCGCCCAGGACGCACGCGGTCCGGGAAGCCCCGCCCTCAGCCAGCGACACCATCCGACTCACCCGCCACCAACCTCACCACACCCAGACCCGGCCAACATGACAGCACCGCCACACGGCAACACTCACCGCCAGCGCAGACCCCCCACTGAACCGCCCCGGATCTTGTAGAGACTTCCCGGCTTGGGAAGGATCGAGAGATGGCAGGAACGAAGCCGTATCCGCAGGAGTTGCGTGAGCGGGC
>NZ_JBSGJR010000076.1:0-17397 GCF_053605645.1 Micromonospora sp. NPDC003776 | reverse complement strand
CCTCGGGAAGTCGACTTCCCGAGGGGCCGGTGTCCATCGGGGACCGGCGGCGCTCAGTCCTTGCTCGTGAGCAGCTTGGCGATCCGGGCGAGGCCGGCCCGCACCTCGTCCCGGCTCGGCGCCGTCACCGGCGCGGGTTCCGGCTCCCGCTCGGCGGCGAGCTCCAGCTCCTCGTCGATGACGTCCTCGAAGTCGCCGTAGAGGTCCGCCTGGTCGGTCCGGGCCGCCTCGTCCTCGGCGGCGATCTGTGCGGCCGCGATCTCGCTGCGGATCTCCTCCGGCGTCAGCGCCGGCAGCAGCGGCTCCACCACCGCCATCAGCTGCTCCTCGGCCACCACCGCCTCGGCCAGGGCGAGCGCGTGCGGCCGCTCGTACGGGCCGCAGACGACCGGCTCCCACTCGTCGGCGTCGCCGAGCGGGCCGAAGGTGATGATCCACGGCAGACCGAGCATCGGGGAGTCGTCCGGCAGGTCCAGTGTCACGAGTGCGCCCACCGGCTCATCATGGTCGCTACCCGACAGCCGGTGCCGCACGATCCGCACAACTTCGGGGAAAGTGTGGCCTCCTGGCGGACCGAGGCGGCACTTTCGGGGACGTTGTGCGGCAGCGGGTCAGGGGGTCGAGTCGAGGGCGGCGCGGATCAGGGCGAGGGCGCGGTCCGGGGGGACGCCCAGGCGTCGGGCCTCAGCCGCGTAGTCGGCGGCGGCGCGGTGCAGCCGGTCGGTGGCGTCGTCCCGGCCGGGCGCGACCACGGTGCCGTGCCGGCCCCGGGTCTCCACCAGCCCGGCCCCCTCCAGCTCCCGGTACGCCCGGGCCACGGTGTTCACCGCCAGCCCGAGGTCGGTGGCGAGCTGCCGGACCGCGGGCAGGCGGGTGCCCACCGGCAGCCGGCCGTCGCCGATCATCCCGGCGAGCTGCCCGCGCACCTGCTCGTACGGGGGCACCGCCGAGGCCGGGTCGATCCGGATCCGCGTGGTCATCCCGCCCCTCCCG
Organism: Micromonospora sp. NPDC003776; assembly: GCF_053605645.1. Taxonomy (NCBI): domain Bacteria; kingdom Bacillati; phylum Actinomycetota; class Actinomycetes; order Micromonosporales; family Micromonosporaceae; genus Micromonospora; species Micromonospora sp. NPDC003776. The sequence continues at coordinate 16,404 of NZ_JBSGJR010000076.1, read as the reverse complement.
GCGTACCGGGGTCGGTCTCCTCGTCCACCTCGACGTCCACCTCCCGGGCGGCGGCGCCCTCGGCCAGGTCGACCACCCGGCCGTACCGGCTGGTGGCGGCCAGCGCCGCGCCGAAGAGCAGCAGCTGGTTGAGCAGGTAGAGGTAGAGCAGCAGCCCCACCGCGGTGGCCACCACCGTGTACGCGGGGTTCCGCTCGGTGCGGACCACGTAGTAGCGCCCGACCGTGTTCAGCAGGGTGATGCCGATCGCCACCACCAGGACCACCGGCCGCAGTCGGCGCCGGCTCATCCGCAGCCGGGGCACCGCCACCAGCAGCGCGGCCGCCAGCACGGCGTTGACCAGCACGCTGAGCAGCGCGCTGATCGTGGTCAGCCCCACCGACCCGGTGCTGCGCAGCAGGAAGCGCAGCAGCGACCCCAGCGCGTCGACGGCGGCCACCGAGATGCCGAGCAGCACGAAGACCGCGACCAGCACGCCCAGGTCGACCAGCCGGCGGATCACCAGGTTGCCCGGCTGCTGGTTGAAGCCGTACATCAGCCGCTGCGAGGAGCGGATCGCCTCCACCCAGCCGATCCCGGTGAAGACCAGGATGATCAGGCCGACCACGCCGACGGTGTTGCTGCTCTGGGCGATCTGCTGCGGGTTGAGGAACGGCAGGTTCCGCTCGATGAAGTCCCCCGCCGCCCGGCCGACCGTGTTGTTGTCCTGCAGGATCGCGCCGAAGATCCAGTACCCGACCAGGGCCAGCGCGAACACCGCGAAGAAGCCGTAGTAGGCGATCGCGGCGGCGAGCCGGCCGGCGAGCACGTTGGCGTAGAGCGTCCCGGCCCGCCACAGGTGGTCGAAGGCCGGCAGCCGGTCGCGCGCGGCGTCGATCCGACGGTTCGCCGCGGCCTCGATCCGGCCGATCACGTTCACCTCGTCATCCTCGCCGATCCGCCGCCGCCCCGGAGGCAGGCCGGTCCGGTGCTCAGCTCAGCCGCCGAGCCGGAAGTCCCGGCGGGGCTGCCACCGGGTCGCCCCGCTGTGCGAGAAGAGGGTGAACGCCTCCACCTCGAACAGGGCGGAGAAGTCGGCGAGATCCTCGTACGCCTTGTCGAGCACCTCGGGCGGGACGTCCTGGGCCACCGTGACGTGCGGGTGGTACGGGAAACGCGCCTCCCGGTGCAGCTCGGGGGCCGAGTTGATGGCGGCGGCGAGCAGCTCGCACTCGCTGATCCCGGCCGCCACCGCCACGAAGACCACCTGGGTGACCGGCCGGAACGTGCCGGTGCCCCGCAGGTGCAGGGTGAACGGCAGGTGCGTGGCGGCCACCCGGGCCAGGTGCGACTCCACGGCGGGCAGCGCGCGCAGCGGGATCTCGGTGGGGCCGAGCAGGGTGACGTGGGCCGGGACGGCCTGCGGGTCACCGGCCTCGATCCGGCGGCGGGTGAGCATCCCGCCCCACGGCTCGGGGATGTCCACCGCGATCCCGATCTGGATCGTGTCGTCGGCGTCCGGCGCCCCGTCCCTGCGATCCACGCTCCGCGCCACCCCTCCGGCCACCGACTGCGTCCACCCGTCCCGTCGCGCCCGGGCCGCTACTCGACCCGGACCGGCGGGAAGAAGCCGATCCGCTCGTACGCGGTCGCCAGGGTCGCGGCGGCGACCGCCCGCGCCTTCTCCGCGCCGTGCGCGAGCAGCTTGTCGAGCTGTGCCGGGTCGTCCAGGTAGGCGCGGGTGCGCTCCTGGATCGGGGTGACGAACTCCCGGACCACCTCGCCGAGGTCCTTCTTCAGGTCCCCGTAGCCCTTCCCGTCGTACGCGGCGACGAGGTCGTCGATGCTCCGGCCGGAGAGCGCGGAGTAGATGGTGAGCAGGTTGGAGATGCCCGGCTTGCCCTCGGCGTCGAAGACGATCTCGCGACCGGTGTCGGTGACCGCGGAGCGGATCTTCTTGGCCGAGCGGGCCGGCTCCTCCAGCAGGTCGATGATGCCGGCCGGGGAGGACGACGACTTCGACATCTTGGCCGTCGGGTCCTGCAGGTCGGTGATCTTCGCGGTGTCCTTGACGATGTGCGGCGCGGGCACGGTGAAGGTCGGCCCGAAGAGCGAGTTGAACCGCTGGGCCAGGTCCCGGGAGAGCTCCAGGTGCTGCCGCTGGTCCTCGCCGACCGGCACCGCGTGGGCCTGGTAGAGCAGGATGTCGGCGGCCTGCAGGATCGGGTACGTGAAGAGGCCGACGCTGGCCCGCTCGCTGCCCTGCTTCTGCGACTTGTCCTTGAACTGGGTCATCCGGCTGGCCTCGCCGAAGCCGGTGATGCAGCCGAGCACCCAGGCCAGCTGCGCGTGCTCGGGCACCTGCGACTGGATGAAGAGGGTGCTGCGCTCCGGGTCCAGGCCCAGGGCGAAGAGCTGCGCGGCGGCGACCCGGCTGCGCTGCTTGAGCACCTTCGGGTCGTGCCCGGCGGTGATCGCGTGCAGGTCCACCACGCAGTAGAACGCGTCGTGGCTGTCCTGCAGGGCCACCCAGTGCCGCAGCGCGCCGAGGTAGTTGCCGAGGTGGAACGAGTCGGCGGTCGGCTGGATGCCGGAGAAGACGCGCGGGCGGGCGGGTACGTCGGACATGGCGGCAATTCTGTCAGCATCGCCCGCGGTACGTCATGACGGGCCCGCGGGTCGGCTCTCGGCGGGCGCGACCGGGCTGTTGAGCTCGCGTCGCTGCTCGGGCAGGCGGGCGGCGGAGACCGCCAGGCGGGACACCCGCCGGCCGTCGAGGGTGAGCACCCGCAGCAGCCACCCGCCCGGCGGGTCCTCCGGGTCGGGTCCGCCGGCGCCGTGCCGGTCCGGGGCCACCGGGATCTCGTCGCCGGCGACCGGGAGCCGGCCCAGGGCGGCCATCACGTACCCGCCGACCGTCTCGTACGGCCCGGCGGGCAGCGGAACCCCGGTGCGCTCGGCGAAGTCGGCCAGGTTGAGCCGCCCGTCGACGACGGCGGGCAGGCCGGCGTGGGCCGGGTCGGGCGGCAGGTCGTCGTACTCGTCGTGGATCTCCCCGACCAGCTCCTCGACGAGGTCCTCGCAGGTCACGATGCCGGCGGTGCCGCCGTACTCGTCGACCACCACGGCCAGGTGGTGCCCCTCCCGGCGCATCTCGGTGAGCGCGGCGAGCACCCGCTTGCTGCCCGGCAGCCGCTTCACCTCGCGGGTGAGCTCGCCGACCGTGGCGCACCGGTCCCGTTCGGGGCGGAGCAGCACCTCCCGCAGGTGGACGAAGCCGACCACATCATCGTGGGTGCCGTCGACCACCGGGTACCGGGTGTGCGTCTCGGCCCGGACCAGCCGTTCCGCCTCGGCGAGGGTCAGCCCGGCGGAGAGGAACACCACCTCGGTGCGCGGCACCATCACCTCGCGTACCAGTCGCGCGCCGGCCACCAGCACCTCGTCGATGATCCGCCGCTCGTCGGGGTCGAGCACCGTGTTGGCGGCGACCAGGTCGCGCAGCTCGGCCTCGCTGATCCGCTCCCGGCCGGCGGCCGGGCTGGCACCGAGCAGATCGGTGACCAGGCGGGTGGCGCCGTCGGCCGCGCGGACCACCAGGCGGGCGACGGTCCGGGCGACCGGTCCCGGCTCGCGTCGGGGCCGCCCCAGCGGTCGTCGCCGGAGTCCGGGACCACCTGCTTCCCGCATGACAAGGATCGTAGACAGCGGCCGCCGCGCCGCCCGGCCAATGTTCGGATCTGTTCAATCATGAGGGATCGTGGTGGAATGGTGGCGTGTCGTGGGCAGCGGAGGCACAGCCGGCGGCCCTAGGGTGATCGACGGACGGCCGGCACGCGGCCCGGCCAGGCAGGGAGGACCCGACGTGAAACTGCTCGTCACCGGCGGCGCCGGTTACATCGGCAGCGTGGTGACCCGGATGCTGCTGGACGACGGCCACGACGTGACCGTCCTGGACGACCTGCGCACCGGCCACCGGGAAGCCCTCGCCCCCGAGGCCACCCACGTCGACCTGCCGATCCACGAGGCGGCCCGGGTGCTCACCCCGGACGCCGGCTTCGACGGCGTGCTGCACTTCGCCGCGCTGATCGCCGCCGGCGAGTCGATGGTCAAGCCCGAGCTCTACTGGCACACCAACACCATCGGCTCGCTTGCCCTGCTCGACGCGGTCCGCGCCGCCCGGGTGCCCAAGCTGGTCTTCTCCTCCACCGCCGCGGTCTACGGCAACCCCACCGAGCTGCCCATCCCGGAGACCGCCGTCAAGGCCCCCACCAACACCTACGGGGCGACCAAGCTGGCCGTCGACATGGCGCTCACCTCCGAGGCGGTCGCGCACGACCTGGCCGCCGTCTCCCTGCGCTACTTCAACGTCGCCGGGGCGTACCTGCACGACGGGTGGGCCATCGGGGAGCGGCACGACCCGGAGACCCACCTCATCCCGCTGGCCCTCGACGTGGCCGCCGGCCGCCGCGACAAGCTGCAACTCTTCGGCGACGACTACCCCACCGTCGACGGCACCTGCGTCCGCGACTACATCCACGTCGAGGACCTGGCCCGGGCCCACCTGCTGGCCCTGGGCGCCGCCACGCCCGCCCGGCACCGCATCTACAACCTGGGCAACGGCAACGGCTTCACCAACCGGCAGGTGATCGAGGTGGTCCGCGAGGTCACCGGCCACCCGGTGCCGGTCGAGGTGGCCCCGCGCCGCGAGGGCGACCCGGCCGAGCTGGTCGCCTCCTCCGCGCTGGCCCGCGCCGAACTCGGCTGGACGCCGGCCAAGCCCACCCTGCAGGACATGGTCGGCGACGCCTGGGCGTTCTACCGCTCGCACATCCTGGGCAACCAGTGAGCGCCGCCGGCGACGTCGCCGCCCGCGCCACGGCCGGCTTCCGGCAGCGGTACGGCGCGGAGCCGGCGGGCCGCTGGGCGGCTCCCGGGCGGGTCAACCTGATCGGCGAGCACACCGACTACAACGACGGCTTCGTGCTCCCCTTCGCGCTCCCGCTGCGTACCGTGGTCGCCGCCGACCGGCGGGACGACGAACGCTGGACGGTCTGGTCCGAGCTGGACGACGACCCGGTCGAGTTCGGGCCCCGGGAGGCCGACGAGCCCGGCCGGGTCACCGGCTGGGCCGCCTACGTGGCGGGGGTGGTCTGGGCGCTGCGCGCTGACGACCACCCGGTCCCGGGCGCCCGGCTCGCCATCGCCTCCGACGTGCCGGTCGGCTCCGGGCTCTCCTCCTCGGCGGCCATCGAGTCCGCGGTGCTGGCCGCCCTGGTCGAGCTGGGCGGCCTGGACCTGCCGGCCGGGCGGTGGCCCCGGCTCGCCCAGCGGGCCGAGAACGAGTACGTGGGCGCGCCCACCGGGATCATGGACCAGTCGGCGGTGATCCGGGGCCGGGCCGGGCACGCGCTCTTCCTCGACTGCCGCACCGAGGACGTCGAGCAGATCCCGTTCGACCTGGGCGCCGCGGGGCTGGCCATGCTGGTGATCGACAGCCGCGCCCCGCACCGGCACGCCGACGGCGAGTACGCGTCCCGCCGGAAGTCCTGTGAGGAGGCGGCGCGGATCCTCCAGGTGCCCGCCCTGCGCGACGTCGACGTGACCGACCTCGAGGCGGTGCTGGGCCGGCTGCCCGACGACGAGACCCGCCGCCGGGTCCGGCACGTGGTCACCGAGGACCAGCGGGTGCTCGACACCGTCGCCCTGCTGCGCGCCGGCCGGGTACGCGAGATCGGCCCGCTGCTGACCGCCTCGCACGCCTCGATGCGCGACGACTTCGAGATCACGGTGCCGGAGATCGACACCGCGGTCGAGGCGGCCCTGGCCGCCGGGGCGTACGGGGCCCGGATGACCGGCGGTGGCTTCGGCGGCTGCGTCCTCGCGCTGGTTGACGCGGACTCCGCCGACGCCGTGGCGGCCGCCGTCACCGCCGCGTACGCCGACCGCGGCTTCGCCGCCCCCGGCGCCGTCACCGTCCTCCCGGCCGCCGGCGCGGCCCGCCTGGACTGACGCCCCGCGCCCCGCGCCCTCCGGCCGCCGTGCGGCCTCTTTCACGGAAAGAGTGGCCACTCTCGCGTGCATGGCCACTCTTTCCGTGAATCAGCGCCCTACCGGCGTCGGAGGGTCAGCCGGCTTCGACGATCATGCCGGCGCCGACCGTGCGGTTGGTGGTCTCGTCGATGATGACGAAGCCGCCGGTGGTGCGGTTGCGGCGGTACTCGTCGGCCAGCAGCGGGACGGTGGTGCGCAGGCGTACCCGACCGATCTCGTTGAGCCGCAGCTCGCCGGCCGCCTCGTCCCGGTGCAGCGAGTTGATGTCCAGGCGGTAGTGCAGGCCGCGCACGATCGCCCGCGCCGAGCGGGTGGTGTGCTTGACGGCGTACCTGCCGCCGACCTGCAACGGGCGGGTCTCGTCCAGCCAGCAGACCATCGCCTCGATGTCCTGGGCGACGGCCGGGGCGTTGTTCGGCCGGCAGATCATGTCGCCGCGCGAGATGTCGATCTCGTCGGTCAGCCGGACCGTCACCGACATCGGCGGGAACGCCTCGGCCACCGGGCCGTCCGCCGTCTCCACCGAGGCGATCCGGCTGGTGAAGCCGGACGGCAGCACCATCACCTCGTCACCGGGCTTGAGCACGCCCGAGGCGACCTGGCCCGCGTACCCCCGGTAGTCGGTGACGGTGGTGGACTGCGGCCGGATCACGTACTGCACCGGGAAGCGCACGTCGACCAGGTTGCGGTCCGACGCGATGTGCACCCGCTCCAGGTGGTGCAGCAGCGACGGGCCCTCGTACCAGGGCATGTTCTCCGAGCGGGAGACGATGTTGTCGCCCTTGAGCGCGGAGATCGGGATGACGGTCAGGTCGGGCACCTCGAGCTTCGCGGCGAACGCGGTGAACTCGTCGGCGATCCGCTCGAACACCTCCTCCGACCAGTCGACCAGGTCCATCTTGTTCACGCACAGGACCAGGTGCGGCACCCGCAGCAGCGAGCAGAGGAACGCGTGCCGACGGGACTGCTCGACGAGGCCCTTACGGGCGTCCACCAGGATCAGCGCCAGGTCCGCGGTGGAGGCGCCGGTGACCATGTTGCGGGTGTACTGGATGTGCCCCGGGGTGTCGGCGATGATGAACTTCCGCCGCGGCGTGGCGAAGTACCGGTACGCCACGTCGATGGTGATGCCCTGCTCCCGCTCCGCCCGCAGGCCGTCGGTGAGCAGGGCCAGATTCGTGTACTCGTCGCCCCGGGCCGCGCTGACCGCCTCGACCGCGGCGAGCTGGTCGGTGAAGAGCGACTTGGTGTCGTAGAGCAGCCGGCCGATCAGAGTCGACTTGCCGTCGTCCACGCTGCCGGCCGTGGCGAAGCGCAGCAGGTCCATCGGCCGGGCCTCGGCACCGGCGGCGGCCGGGGAGAGGGTCTCGACGCTCATCAGAAGTAGCCCTCCCGCTTGCGGTCCTCCATGGCGGCCTCGCTCACCCGGTCGTCGCCGCGGGTCGCGCCGCGCTCGGTGATCCGCGTGGCGGCCACCTCCTCGATCACCTTCTCCACCGTGTCGGCGTCCGACCGGACCGCCGCCGTGCAGGAGGCGTCGCCGACGGTCCGGTAGCGCACCTGCGCCTTGAACCGCTCCTCGCCCGACTTGGGCCGGATGAACTCGTTGACCGCGTAGAGCATCCCGTCCCGCTCGACCACCTCGCGCTCGTGCGCGTAGTAGATCGACGGCAGCGGGATCCGCTCCCGGGCGATGTAGTGCCACACGTCCAGCTCGGTCCAGTTGGACAGCGGGAACACCCGGATCGACTCCCCCGGGTGGTGCCGGCCGTTGTAGAGCGACCACAGCTCCGGGCGCTGGTTCTTCGGGTCCCACTGGCCGAACTCGTCGCGGAAGCTGAACACCCGCTCCTTGGCCCGCGCCTTCTCCTCGTCCCGCCGGGCGCCGCCGAACAGCGCGTCGAAGCGGTGCTTCTCCACCGCGTCGAGCAGCACCGGGGTCTGGATCCGGTTGCGCATGCCGTCGGCCGACTCGCGGACCAGGCCCGCGGCCAGGGCCTCCGGGACGCTGGCCACGATCAGGTGCAGGCCCAGCTCGGCGACCCGCTGGTCGCGGTATTCCAGGACCTCGGGAAAGTTGTGCCCGGTGTCCACGTGCATCACCGGGAAGGGGATGTTGGCCGGGGCGAACGCCTTCTGGGCCAACCGGAGCATCACGATCGAGTCCTTGCCGCCGGAGAAGAGCAGCACCGGACGCTCCATCTCGGCGACCACCTCGCGCATCACGAAGATGCTCTCCGCCTCCAGGGCATCGAGGTGGGAGACCTGGTACGCCGCCGGGGACGTCACGACACGAATCCGTTCATCGAATTCCAGACCTTTCCGGTCGGACTCGTCAAGAAGAACGTTCAGGCTACCCGGAATGCCGCTGCAGCGCTGCAAGCAACCGACTGGCGAGATCCTTGCGGCACACCAGCAGGTCGGGTAGGCGCGGGTCGGCCTCGTTGTATTCCAGCGCAGAACCGTCGATCCGGGAAGCGTGCAGTCCGGTGGCCGTCGCCACAGCGACCGGCGCCGCCGAGTCCCACTCGTACTGGCCACCGGCGTGGATGTACGCGTCCACCTCACCCGTCACCACCGCGGCGATCTTCGCGCCCGCCGAACCCATCGGCACCAGGTGCGCCCCCACGTCCTCCGCCAGGTCGGTCAGAAAGACCGGCGGCCGGCTGCGGCTCGCCGCCAGCCGGATGGTCCGCCCACCCGGCGCGGTCGCCGCCTCCAACGTCATCGGCGGGTACGCCGGCGGGTAGTCCGTGGCCAGCACCCGGTGCTGCGCCGGCAGCCCCACCGCCCCGGCGACCAGCCCGTGCGGCGTCGGCGCGTTGCGGGCCCAGAGCGCCACGTGCACCGCCCAGTCCGCGCGGCCCTCCTCGGCGAACTCGCGGGTGCCGTCCAACGGGTCGACGATCCACACCCGATCGGCGGTCAGCCGGGACACCGCCTCCGGGCTCACCTCCGCCGTCCAGGCCAGCCGGGAGCCCTCATCCTCCTCCGACAGCACCGCGTCCGCCGGCCGCCACCTCGCCAGCTCGGTACGGATCAGGTCGTGCGAGACCTTGTCCCCGGCCGACTTCAACGCCCCCGGGTCGGCGAAGCCCAGCTCCGTACGCAGGTTCATCAGCGCCTGCCCGGCCCGCGCCGCCAGCCAGCGGGCGAACGCGCCGTCGATCATCGGAGGACTGCCCATGCTTCCCGCTCCCGTCGCCACGTCAGAAGGCGCAGACTACCGCCCGCACGCCGTCACGCCCCGTGGTAGAGGTTCTGCGTCGGCTCCACACCCTTGGTGATCACCGACTCCACCACGTCCGCCGCCCGGTCCACCAGGAACTCCAACTCCTTGCGCTCGGCCGAGGAGAAGTCCGACAGCACATAGTCCGCCGGGTCCTGCCGCCCCGGCGGCCGGCCGATGCCGAACCGCACCCGGACGTAGTCCTTCGTGCCCAGCGACTTCGACATCGAGCGCAGACCGTTGTGCCCACCCTCGCCGCCGCCGCACTTGACCCGCAGCTGACCGTACGGGATGTCCAGCTCGTCGTGCACGGCGATGACCCGGCCCGGTGGGATCTTGTGGAACTGCGCCAACCCGACCACCGGCCCACCCGACAGGTTCATGTACGTCAGCGGCTTCACCAGCACCAGCTTCGGGCCGCCGAACCCCAGCCGCCCCTCGGCGACCTCCGCCACCGCCCGCTTGTGCCGGCCGAACTTCCCGCCCAGCCGGGCCGCCAGCAGGTCAGCCACCATGAAGCCCACGTTGTGCCGGTTGCCCGCGTACTCCCGACCGGGGTTGCCCAGGCCGACCACCAGCCACGGCCCCGACTCGTCCGTCACGCCACGTCCCTTCCCTCACCACCGCCGCGCCACCGGCAACCGTCCCCGATACGCGGACAGGCGCCCCCGGGAACCGGGGACGCCTGTCGCACAGCCTGCGGACCGATCAGGCCTCGGTCTTCTCCTCGGCAGCCGGCTCGCCCTCGGCCGGAGCGCCCTCGGAAGCCTCGGCGGTCTCCTCGCCGACCCCCTCCTCGGCCTCCTCGGTGGCCTCCTCGACCTCGGGGAGGGTGGCCTCGAGCTGCTCGGCGGTCGGGGCGGCGGTCACCGAGGCGACCGGCATCTCCCCGTCCGCGGCCAGCTCGACACCGGCCGGCAGCTCGACGTCGGCGGCGGTGATCTGGGTGCCCGCCTCGGCGCCCTCGATCGACGCCTCCAGGTGGTCCGGCACCTTGGTGGCGTCGGCCGTCACCGAAAGGGTGTCGTGGTCGTGCACGATCAGGGTGTCCTTCGCGGCCTCACCGGTCAGCTGGACCGGGACCTCGACGGTGACCTTCTCGCCCCGGCGGACCAGCAGCAGGTCCACGTGCTCGAAGGTGTCCTTGATCGGGTCACGCTGGATCGCCTTCGGCAGCGCCAGCACCTGGGTGCCGTCGCTGACCTCGATCGCGAAGAGCTGGTTGGCACCGCCCTTGCGGATCGCGGCGGCGAACTCACGCGCCGGGAGCGCGATGTGCTTCGGCTTCTCGCCGTGGCCGTACAGCACGGCGGGCACCTTGCCGGCCCGGCGGGTACGACGGGCACCACCCTTGCCGAACTCGGTACGGGGCTCGGCGCTGATCTTTACCTCGGACACGGGGAAACTCCTGATGCTTTTCTGCTGCGGCGGCTTGTCGTCTGGCGGTGCTGGGGCGAGGGGCTCGCTGGGGCTCATGCGTCATGAACGACTGCCCGGAGCACCGCGTCGATGACGGCGCCTCCGTGCGGTGCTTTTCAGCGACCCGCCGGGCACCCTCGCCGTGGCAACCGCACCAGTCTACCCGAGCGATTTCCCGGCTCTCCGGCAGTCCCCACATCACCGACCGAACCACGTGCAGCGCGGCCGGCAGCCGTCCCCGGAGGGCCGCCGGCCGCGCCGACACTCAGCTCAGGCCACCGAAGAGCGTGGTCACCGAACCGTCGTCGAAGACCTCCCGGATCGCCCGGGCCAGCAGCGGCGCGATCGACAGCACGGTGATCTTGTCCAACTGCTTCTCCGGCGGCAGCGGCAGCGTGTTGGTCACCACGACCTCGCTGATCGGGCTGTTCTTCAGCCGCTCGGTCGCCGGATCCGACAGCAACGCGTGGGTCGAGGCGACCACGATCTCCGCCGCGCCCGACTGCTTGAGGATGTCCGCGGCCTTGGTGATCGTGCCACCGGTGTCGATCATGTCATCAACGATCAGGCACACCCGACCCTCGACCTCACCCACCACCCGGTTCGCCACCACCTGGTTCGGCTTCAGCGGATCCCGCGTCTTGTGGATGAACGCCAGCGGGCAGCCACCCAGCCGGTCCGTCCACCGCTCGGCCACCCGCACCCGACCCGAGTCCGGCGCCACCACGGTCATCGGCCGGCCCGCGTACCGGTGCTCGACGTACTCCGCGAGCACGTCCATCGCGAAGAGGTGATCCACCGGACCGTCGAAGAAACCCTGGATCTGCGCGGTGTGCAGGTCGACCGTGAGGATCCGGTTCGCGCCCGCCGTCTTCAGCAGGTCGGCCACCAGCCGCGCCGAGATCGGCTCCCGGCCCCGGTGCTTCTTGTCCTGCCGCGAGTACGGGTAGAACGGCAGCACCACGGTGATCCGCTTGGCCGAGCCCCGCTTCAGGGCATCGATCATGATCAGGGTCTCCATGACCCAGGTGTTGACCCCGTGCGTCACGGACTGCACCACGAAGGCGTCCGAGCCACGCACGGAGTCCTTGAACCGTACGAAGATCTCACCGTTGGCGAAGTCGTACGAGTCGGAGGGGGTCGGCGCGACGCCGAGCACCTCACCGATCTCCTTGGCCAGCTCCGGAAAACCCCGTCCGGAGAAGAGCATCAGGCTCTTGCGGTTTTCGGCGACGATGCTGCCCATGGGCCCGTCTGCTCCCGTATGTCGGTGGTTCCCGGCGGCGGTGGAGCCGGGGACTATTCGGTTGCAGTATCCCCCGCGTTCACCGCTCCACCCACCGCCCGGCGATCCCCGTGGAGTCAGTCACCTTCGCTTGCGGCCGCGGCCCCGCCCGACGCACCCTCACGGGCCCGCTCGGCCGCCTCGGCGGACACCGTCCCGGCCCGCTTGCGGGCCACCCAGCCCTCGATCGCGCGCTGCGGCGCCCGGGTCACCCCGAGCGCGCCCGGCGGCACGTCCTGGGTGATCGCGCTGCCCGCCGCGATGTACGCCCCGGCACCCACCTCGACCGGCGCGATCAGGCTGGTGTCACAGCCGACGAAGGCCGCCTCACCGACCACCGTGCGGCTCTTCTTCACCCCGTCGTAGTTCACAAAGATCGTCGCCGCACCGATGTTCGCCTTCGCACCGATCGTGGCATCCCCGACGTACGACAGGTGTGGCACCTTCGCGCCCGGCCCCACCTCGGAGTTCTTCACCTCGACGAAGGTGCCCACCTTCGCCTTCTCGGCCAGCTTCGCCGCCGGCCGCAGGTAGGCGAACGGCCCCACGGTGGCCTGCGGACCGACCTCGGCACCCACCGCGTGGCTACGCACCACGCTGGCTTCCGCCCCGACCACCGTGTCGATCAGCGTGGTGTCCGGACCCACGGTCGCCCCGGCACCGACCACCGTCGCCCCCTGGAGCTGCGTGTTCTGGTCGATCACCGCATCCCGCTCCACCGTGACCGTCACGTCGATCCAGGTGGTGTGCGGGTCCAGGATGCTCACCCCGGTCCGCATCCAGCCCTCGTTCACCCGGTCCCGCAGCAGCCGGCGCAGCCCGGCCAGCTCCACCCGGTCGTTGCAGCCCAGCGTCTCCACGTGATCCGCGGCGCAGTACACGGCCACCGGCTCGCCGGCGTCCCGGAGCAGGCCGAAGACGTCGGTCAGGTACTCCTCGCCCTGGTCGTTGTCGGTGGAGAGCTTGCCCAGCGCCTCCCGCAGCCGCGCCACGTCGAACGCGTAGATACCCGCGTTGATCTCCCGCAGCGCGCGCTGCTCCGGGGTGGCGTCCCGCTCCTCCACGATCTGCGCCAGCCGCCCGTCGGCGTCCCGCACGATCCGGCCCAGGCCGGCCGGATCGGGCACCTCGGCGGCCAGCACGGTCGCCGCCGCGCCGGCGCCCTCGTGCGCCTCGACCAGCGCCGCCACCGTCTCCGGCCGCAGCAGCGGCACGTCCCCGTTGATCACGACGACCGTGCCGCGGACCTCCGGGACCGCGTCCAGCGCGATCCGCACCGCGTGTCCGGTGCCGAGCTGCCGCTCCTGGAGCACCGGTACGGCCTCCGGCGCCACCTCCGCCAGGTGCCCCCGGACCTGGTCGGCGCCGTGCCCGACCACCACCACGGTCCGGTCGGCGTCGAGCGGGCCGGCGGCGGCCAGCACGTGGCCGAGGAGGGTACGGCCGAGCAGCGGGTGCAGCACCTTGGGCAGGGCAGACTTCATCCGCTTGCCCTCACCGGCGGCGAGCACGACAACGGTGCGGAGGTGGGGCTGGGACACGACGTGGCTCCCGTCGGGACGGCGACAGTCTCGCGGCCATGCTAACCACGCGGCAACCGGGAGGCAGCGGAAGCTCCCGGGAGAGGATTCGAACCCCTATAATCAGGACCAAAACCTGACGTCCTGCCATTAGACGACCCGGGATGGTCGAAAACGGGCAAAAGGGCACCCGCTCTTCGGCTGCCTACACCTTACCGGTCGTGCGGCCGATCCTCATCGGCCATTCCCTTCATGATCCCCTCTATCTTCCAGTAGACGCGGTTCGCCCCGAGCACGTGGACCGTCAGGCAGCCGCGATAGTCGGCGCCTCGGTTCTTGCGCGATGTCCCCGGCCGATGCTTCTTCAGCGTGGTCCGCTGAAACTGAGCCGGCGGCACGCCGATGAGGCCGGCCCACCAGCGGACCGCCTCAGCCGCGTCCGCAGTCTCGTGGATGCTCACCGTACCGGCGATCGGCCGGCGGCACCCCGAGCGCGTCGAGAAAGCGCAGGAAGAGCGCCACCAGCAGCGGATCACTGTTGATGAACCTGACCCGACAGTCGTGCGGACGCCATGGCTTCGCCTTACCGCCTTCACACCAGTAGATTGCCGCACCGATCAGCACCAGCTGGCGGTAGCGCAGGCCACGCACCCACCGCGCGGCAGCGCGCACGGTGTCGGCCCGAGCGGCGTCCCGCGCGGCCCGATGTGCGCTCCACTGGGCGTCCGCCCGCGCGCGCGAACCGTCCCGTCGCCGTCGCCGTCGCCGGACCAACTCCGGATCCAGCGGCAGGTGCCGGGTCCAGAGGTGGCGGTCGACTTGGACACCCCCAGCCGCTCGGCGATCTCGCCACCGGACAGCCGGCACGCCGCAGCACGAGCGCCTGTTCGTACAGTTCCGGCTTGCGCCCCCGATATGGACGCAGAGGCTCGACAGCGGGTGGAGGGTCGGTCACGAGGGGAGGCTATGGGATTTGGTTAAGCATCCTCAGTGATCGTGGGCCGGTCGTGGGTGTCGGTGTCGTCTGGTTTGATGCGGGGCGGTGGGGGTGGTCTGCGCCGGCGGCGAGTGCTGTCGGCGGGGGTCGTGTGCGGGCTGGCCGGGTCTGGGTGTGGTGAGGTTGGTGGCGGGTGAGTCGGATGGTGTCGCTGGCTGACGGTCAGGCGTCCCGGACCGCGTGTGTCCGCGCTTTTGTGCGCGCCGGTGTGGATGAGAAGACCGGCGAGGTCTTGTCCCAGGCGGTGCTGGCCGAGCGTGTCGGCTGGTGTGCCGATCTGGTGGCGGGCATGGTTTCCGGGCTGGTGGCGCAGCGGTGGAACGCCGCGGATGTGCGGGTGTTGGCCTCCGGTGTGGACGCGGGTGGGCGCAGGTTGCCGTCGAACGCGTGGATGGCGTTGCGGCGGCTGGGTTGGACCGTCACCGTCCCCGACGGTGTGAGGATCAATGACCGGATCGTGCGGATGGCGCAGGAGCAGGCCGGGCGTGCGCTGCGCTCGGTGACATGGCGTGCCGACCTGACCGCCGCGCTCCTCGCGACCTGGCCGGCCGACCCGCGCAAACGCACTCCACAGGAGTGGGATCAGGTGCGGGAGGCGATCCCTGGCGGGAAGGATCTGCCCGCCAACGTCGTCAACGCGCGCACCCGGCAGGTGGCCACGTTCCTCAACGCCAACAGCCGCCTCCCGGTGGATGTGTTCGAACTGGAAGGCGTCCCGAAGGTCCCGCGGATGTTGTTGCTGTCCGCGTGTGACCGGCAGCAGGCCACGATCGAACGCGGCGACACCGATCCGGGCAGGGTGCTGCTGCGCCTGCAGTTGCCCACCCGTCCGGATCCGGGCACGTACCGGGACTGGACGTGGGTGGCCTGCCCGATCAGCCTGCCGCCCACCGTCCCGGCCGGCGCGGTGCTGCACCTACCCACCCTGCGGGTCAATGGCCGGCAGGTCCGCGCCGACTTGGCCTACACCCACGCCGTGCCGGCAGCCCGGCCCACCGGCCACTCGGTGGCGCTCGGGGTGGACTGGGGTCTGAACACCCTGCTCAGCGCAGGCGCCCTGCGACGGCCAGCCGACGGCCGGATCACCGCGTTCGGCGCTGGCGGCCAGTTCCGGGCCGCCGGAGTCCTGGCCAAGCAGCACCGCCTGCGCCGCCTATCCGAGCGGCTGCACGCCAAGGCCGACCAGTACGTGCGGCTCATCGGCGTCAACTCGCAGCACCACCTCGTGGGCAAGCTTGCCGTGCTGCGCGACGAGATCCGACAGGTGTCCGAACGCCGCCAGAACCTGAACGCCGCGCTCGCCTGGGCCGCCGCCCGCTGGACGGTCGACCAGGCGATCGCCGCGGGCGCGACCGTCATCTACGTCGAAGACTTGCGATCGTTGGAAGCCAAGGGGATGGGCGGCAGCATGAACACGCGCCTGTCCCAGCAGGTGCGCGGGAAGATCGTCGACCGGATGCGGCACCTCGCCGCCGAGCACGGTATCGCCGTGGTCGGCGTCCCCGCCCGCAACACCTCCAAGCACTGCCCGCAGTGCCTGACCCCGCTACGGCACCGCAAAGCCCCCGACCGGCCCACCACCCCGGGCTGGAAATGGGCCATCTGCCCCCACCAGTCCTGCGGCTGGCAGGGCGACCGTGACCACGGCGCCTGGCGGCGCATCGCCGCCCGCGGCCTCACCCACCAGACCACCACCGTCACCGACCGCAGCAACGGCACCATGATCATCCGCGCCGTGCTCGACACCCTCGAAGCCGCCGCCGTCGTCACCCCCACGATCAAGCCCAGCCGCGCGGACCGGTCGAAGACCCGCCCCACCCGGCACAAGCCACCACGCCCCGCGCCCAGGCGACGCAGGGCACCCTCCCCCACCCGGCCCCACGGCCGGGCGGGCAAGCGTCCGGAGGGACACGCACCAACG
>NZ_JBSGJR010000075.1:0-17594 GCF_053605645.1 Micromonospora sp. NPDC003776 | reverse complement strand
GCGCGGCCGTCGCGCCGCCCGACCCGGTGGCGGCCCTCGCGGTGGGCCGGCGGGTGAATCTGCCACCGAAGCTGGTCACCATCATTCAAGGTGAGGGGCTGCTCAACGACGCCACCGCGTTGACGATCCTCAGCGTGGCGGTGACCGCGGCCGTCAGTGGCACCTTCTCCTTCCCCGCGGCCGCCGGACAGTTTCTGCTCGCGGCGGCCGGCGGGCTCGTGGTGGGCGCCGTGATCGCCTGGGGTGTCCGGCTGGCGCGGCCATTGACCAGGGATCCGTTGCTGTCCAACGCGATCTCGCTCGCCACCCCGTTCGTGGCCTTCCTGCTCGGCGAGGAGTTGCACGTCTCGGGAGTCCTCGCGGTGGTGGTCGCCGGGCTGATCGTCGGGCACAACACGCCCCGGCTCGCCTCCGGCGCCAGCCGCCTCCAGACGAGCGCGGTGTGGCGGCTGGTCGACTTCCTCCTCGAGGGTTTCGTCTTCCTCCTGATCGGCCAGCAGTTGCCCAACGTCGTGCGTGGACTGCAGCAGTACCACACCTCCACGATCATCATCGCGGTGGCGGTCTCGGTCGGCGTGGTGCTGCTCCTACGCCCGTTGTGGCTGGTCTTGAACCAGTTGCTACCTCGTTGGATGCACACCCGCCTCGGTGGCGCCGCCGAGTACGACGACGACGCTCCCGACTCCGCGCGCCGGGTCGCTCGGGAGGCGCGCAACGCCCGGCGGTTGACCGGGCGCGAGGTGGTCGCGCTCAGCTGGTCCGGCACCCGCGGGGTCATCACGCTCGCCGCGATCTTCACCCTGCCGCTGGTGACCGACAGCGGAGCACCCTTCCCGGACCGGGATCTGCTGTTGTTCTGCGCCTTCGTCGTCGTGCTCGTCACGCTGGTCGGTCAGGGGCTCACGTTCGCGCCGCTGGTGCGGGCGTTGGGCCTGCGCGCCGACGAGACGGACCAGGCCCGCGTCCGCAACGAAGCACGATCGGCATCCGTCGAGGCCGCCCTGGCCCGGCTCTCGGAGATCGCCGCCGAGGAACCGGAGAACATCAAGGCCGTCGAGTCGATGCGTGCGCAGCTGCACGCTCAGTTGACCCGCTACCGCGGCCGCCTCGACCATCTCCTGGCCGCCGACTCGTCCCGGGCGCCGGTTTCACCGCAGTACGAGGCGGCGTTGCGGATCCGCCGGAGCGTGATCGATGCCCAGCGCGAGGAGCTGTTGCGGTGGCGCGACGCGGGCCAGCTGCCGGATGAAGGGCTGCGGGTCCTTGAGCGCGAACTGGATCACGAGGAGCTACGACTGCCCGCCCGGATGTCGTAGGAGTTCGCGCCCGCTCGCGCCGACGCTCAGGACGCGCCTCGCAGGTAGGCGAGCACGGCCGAGACCCGGCGGTCGGAATCGGGGTCGAGATCGAGCTTGGCGAAGATGTTGCCGACGTGCTTGCGGACCGCCGCCTCGCTGACGACGAGGTGCTCGGCGATGGTCGGGTTGGTGTAACCCTCGGCCATCAGCGCGAGGACCTCCCGCTCGCGTGAGGTGAGCGCGGCCAGCGGACCGTGGTTGCGACGTCGGGCGAGCAGGTGGCGAACGACGTCGGGGTCGACGACCGTGCCGCCTGCGGTCACCCGATCGAGGTTGTCGAGAAAGTCGCGGACGTGGCTGACCCGGTCCTTCAGGAGGTAACCGATCCCGCCGCCCGTGGTCGACTCGAGCAGATCGGCGACGTACGCCTCCGCGATGTAGGCAGACAGGAGGACGATCGCGATGTCGGGATACCGGGCGCGGATGGCGACGGCGGCGCGGAGTCCCTCATCGGTGTGGGTCGGTGGCATGCGGATGTCGGTGAGGACGAGGTCGGGCTGTTCGTTGGCGGTGTAGACGAGCAGTGCGTCGGCGTCCGCGACCGCGGCGACGACCCGGTGGCCGGCCTTCTCCAGAATCCCGGCGAGCCCCTCCCGCAGGAGCGCCGCATCCTCGGCGATCACAATCCGCAGTGGCCTGCTCAGTTTCCGCTGATCGGGCATGTCATTCTCACGTGGGTCGGGCCTCCGGGCGGGCTGGTGACGTCGAGGGTGCCGTCGATGGCGTCGATGCGGGCGGCGAGTCCGGCGAGCCCGGTCCCGCGGGCGGGGTCGGCGCCACCGTGGCCGTCGTCGACGACGGTCATGGTCAGGGTGTTGCCGGCCACCCAGGCGTGCACCTGGGCCGCACGGGCGCCGGAGTGGCGGGCGACGTTGGTCAAGGCCTCGCTGACGAGGAAGTACGCCGCCGTCTCTACCCGTGCGGGGAGACGCCCCGCCACGTGGAGGTCGGTGTCGACCGGGACCGGGGAGCGGTCGGCCAGCTCGTGGATCGCGGCGGCAAGTCCGTGGTCGGTGAGCACCCGGGGATGGATGCCACGTACGGTGGCCCGCAGGTCCTCCAAGGCCT
The DNA here is from genome assembly GCF_053605645.1 of Micromonospora sp. NPDC003776. Lineage (NCBI taxonomy): Bacteria > Bacillati > Actinomycetota > Actinomycetes > Micromonosporales > Micromonosporaceae > Micromonospora > Micromonospora sp. NPDC003776. The sequence goes on along the minus strand of NZ_JBSGJR010000075.1, from coordinate 15,168 downwards.
CCTCGGCGAGCGTATGGGCTCTGGTGACCAGGTCGAGTCCGGGGCCGTGGTCCAGTTCGAGTTCGGCCTGCCCGAGCGTCATGGTGAGCGCGACGAGGCGTTGCTGCGCGCCGTCGTGCAGGTCGCGCTCGACCCGGCGGCGCTCCGCCTCGAAGGCGTCGACGAGTCCGGCGCGGGAGCGGCGTAGGTCGGCGACCGCAGCGACCAGCCGCGCCTCGGGCGGATCGAGCAGGAGTCGGGTGAGGGCGGCCTGGGCGCTGGCGAGCACGGTCACCAGATACGCGGCGACGGCGAGGGCCAGGACCCCGACCACCACGGCGGGCCACGCCTCGGCGGCCGAGTCGATCCGCCAACCCAGCACCTCCACCGCGTCGTAACGGACCAGGACGGGCGCGAGGATCAGCACGATCGGGGTGGTGATCGCCAGCGTCAGCACGACGGCGTCGACGAGCCACCCGACCGCCGCGAGGAGGACGGCGTAGCCGATCTCGGACCACGAGACCGGCAGGGTGCGCCAGGTGCGCAGCCGTTCCCGCAGCCTCGGGTACGGGCCACGAGACGCCTGCGGAAGCACGAGCCGCAGTCGGGCCCGCTCGATCTCGGCGATGACGGTGGTCACCAGCGGGACGCTGGCCAGCAACAGGAGTCCCGCCACGATCACGGCGGTCAGCAACCCGAGACCGATCACGGCCACGAGCACCAGCAGTACGCCGATCCCGAGCGGGACGCTCGAGAGGAGGTAGGCGAGTGACCGCCACGGCCAGGCCGAGACCAGGAAACGCCACGGCTTACCGCGTACGGCGGACCAGGCGTCGGAGCTCACGTCGCCAAGCCTAGGAGCTGCGAGTGCCGTTGACGGTAGCGCCAGCGCCACCTTACATGTCGCGCCTGGGCCAGTGCGCGGGACCCGCGGTCCGGCTGGACTGGACGCATGACGACGCAGACACTGACGGCACCCGCTGTCGCGCTGGAGAGCGTGACCCGCACGTACCGCTCCCGCGCGGGCGACGTTCACGCGCTGCGTGGCATCACCCACGCCTTCGCCGGCGGTAGCTTCACCGCGATCATGGGCCCCTCTGGTTCCGGGAAGTCCACGCTGCTCCAACTCGCGGCCGGACTCGACCGGCCCAACCACGGGCGGGTGACGATCGGCGGCACGGCTCTGGACGGCCTCAGCGAGACGGCCCTGACAAAGTTCCGGCGGACCTCGATGGCGTTCATCTTCCAGTCCTACAACCTGCTCGATGCCCTGACGGCCTTCGACAACGTCGCCCTGCCGGCCAGGCTGGCGGGACTGCCGGTCGACGGGGCGGCGGTGACCGACGCACTGGAGCGCGTCGGGCTGCGGGATCTGGCGACGCGCCGGCCACCCGAGCTCTCCGGCGGCCAGCAGCAACGGGTCGCGATTGCTCGGGCTCTCCACGGCAAGCCCCACGTGATCTTCGCCGACGAACCCACCGGCGCGCTCGATCGCCACACCGGACGCGAGGTCCTCGCGCTGCTCCGCACCCTGGCCGACGGCGGACAGACCGTCGTGATGGTGACTCACGATCCGCTCGCCGCCTCCTACGCCGACGAGACCCTCTTCCTCGCCGACGGACAGATCGTCGGCAGACTCCAGCGCGCCGACGCCGCCGCCATCGCCCAGTGCATGAACGAGCTGGAGCAGCGATGAACCGGCTCTCCCGCCAGACCGTCCGCACCTCGTGGCCGGCCTACCTCGGCGCCTTCGTCGCCCTGGCGAGCGGCGTCGTCCTGATCGCCACCACGGTCAACCTGATCGGCTCGGTCGACGCCACCCTCACCGATCTCGGCAGCGCGGTGACCCAGGAGCACCGGCAGCAACTCGACGACCTGACCTCGATGTTCGGCATCATGTCGGCGATCTCGCTGTTCATGGCGATCTTCGTCGTCGGCAGCACGTTCGGATTCGTCGTCGCCACCCGCCGCCGCGAACTGGGACTCCTGAGACTCATCGGCGCCACCGGGCGTCAGGTACGCCGCCTCGTCCTCGGCGAGTCGGTCGTCGTCGCCGCCGCTGCGGTCATCGTCGGATGCCTCGTCGCGACACCGCTGGCGGCGCCCGTTCTCGACCTGATCCGCCGGATCGGCCTCACCGACCTGCAGCTGGTCGCCCCTTCGGCGTGGCTGTCCTGGGCGGTCGCCGCCCCCAGCGGCATCGTCGTGGCGATGCTGGGAGCCTGGCGCTCCTCCCGCCGGGCCGCCAAGGTCCCACCCTCCGCGGCGCTGCGCGAGGCAGCCATCGAACGGGCCCGGCCCAGCCTCCTGCAACTGGTCGTCGGCACCCTCTGCCTCGCCGCCGTGGTCGCCGTGACCGTCCTGGCCCCGCACGTGGAGCCGCTCTTCGCGCTGGTGACCGCCATCCTGCTGCCGGAGGTCATCGTCATCGGGATCATGTGCTTCGGCGCCCTGCTCGTTCCCCGACTCGCCGCGCTCCTGGCCCACCCCTTCGCCAACCGCGACGTCGCCGCCCGGCTGGCCCGAGACGAACTGCGCGCCGGCGTACGCACCACCACCTCGATCGCCGCGCCCGTCATCGCGATCTCGGCCGTGGCCGGCTCGATGCTGCTCGCGCTGAGCTTCACCGCGGACTGGACGTCGGCCCAGGACCGCGCCCAACTGACCGCACCCCTGGTCGTCCGCCCCGGCGCCGGGCACGAGGCGGAGACCGCGACCAGGTTGACGGAGGATCCGGCCGTGAAGCTGGTCGACGCCCGCCGCCGCCTCACCGTGTCCTTCGGCGAGGCGGGCAACGAACGTCTGGAGGTCGACGCGGTCGACCCCACCGCCGCGGCTGCGGCTCGCGGCCTGCACGCCACGAAGGGCAGTCTCGGCGATCTCCACGGGGCCACCGCCGCCGTCTCCGAGACCCAGGTGATCGACAGTGGCACCGGACTCGGCGGCCACCTCGAGGTCACGATCGACGGCCGGCCGGTCGACCTGAGGATCGTCGCCGTCGTGCCGGCCGCTCCCGACCTCTACGGCGAGATTCTCCTTCCCGCCGACCTCGTCGCCGACCACCTCAACGACGCGCCCACCGGCGAACTGTTCGTCGTCCTCCAACCAGGTGCCGACCGCCGCGCGGCACCGGCGGCTCTCCGCCAGGCCCTGGCCGGCACCGACAGCCAGGTGCTGACGGCCGAGGAATGGATCACCGACGTCACCGACCAGGTCCGGCACAGCAACAACCTCGGCCTCACCATCCTGCTCGGCCCCGCCGGGTTCTACGCCGCCATCGCCGTCGTCAACGCCACCCTCATCGGCGCCACCCAACGACGCCGGCAGCACCGCGCACTCGGCCTGCTCGGCGCGACCCGCGACCAGTTGCGCCGCACCGCGCTCTGGCAAGCCGCCCTCATCACCGGCGCCGGTCTGGTCCTCGGCGGACTCACCACCACATTCCTCGGCTGGCTCGTCCGGCGAGCGGTCACCGCCGACCTCGCCGGCACAGGAACACCTGTCGGGATGACCATTCCATGGCTCCCACTGCTCGCGATCGTCTCGGCCTGCGTCGGCCTCGCCGTGGCAGCGGCCACCGCAGGTGCAGCGGGCCGCCGCAGCCGGCCCACCTCATGACCAGCGCGAGCCACAGCGGCGCACGCGGTCCGAACGCCAATCTGGCATCTTCTCGTGGTCTTCTCGACGACGATGAGGGCATGTCTGCATGGAACAGGTGGTGGGGCCCGCTCGCCGCGATCCTTGGTGCGTCGATGCTCTCGGTGTTCGTACCGGTAGCGGCATGGGCGTCCACCGGGACGGGCGAGCGGGCGGTGGAGGCCGCGCGCAGGCCGCGAGGCGGGGCGAACCTGGTGTGCTGCCTGGTGGTGATCGTCGTGATCCTGCTGCTGGTGCTGTGGCTGGCCCGCCGCCGGCGGGGCAGGCCGCGCTGAGCGGTCGTGCGCACGAACGGGTGTCGACATCGCCAATGCCACTCCTCGTCTCGTTCCTGCTTGCAGGATGTGGGCGAAGGTGAGACGCGAGGAGAGCCGAATGAGACGTAGAGGAAGCCGCCGACGCTCGCTGCTGCAGGCAGCGGCGATGGTCCTGACAGCGGCGGCGGCCGGGGCGGCCGTCGTGCGGGCGAGCCGGCGCCGCGCCCGAGCTGACGAGGCGATGGGCGGCCTTCCCGCTCCCGGCGCTGGTTCTTTCGCCGGCAGCGGAGGAACGCCTGCGCTGAGCACCACCATGACCGGCGCGAGCGGTCGCCCGGCAGCGTCCATGGCGGACTCGGAGCGTTCCGTACTGCGGTGAGGAGTGCCGTCCCACGCGAGTGGGTCTCACGCGCACATCAGGGCCGCCGGCGAGCCAGCCGGCTCAGCAGGTTCGATCAGCCCGAACGGCGGCGGCGACGTCACCGCCGCGCTGTACTGAAGGACGATGCGGGGGCGGACCGGCTGACCGGCCCGCCCCCGTGATGTCAGACTCCGGCCGGCACCTTGTCGAGGAAGCCGAGCACGCGGGTGATCCGACCGTGGTCACCGAGCACGACCACGTCGAAGCCGACGACGATCGGCTCGCCGCCCTCGGGCCCCAGGTGCCAGGTGAACCGCGCGATGTCGTGGTGTGCGTCCACCGGGCCGCCCAGGCTGAAGACCAACCCGCCGAACTGCCCCTGAACGGCCGCGATGGTGGCGTCCAGCCCGTCCCGGCCCTGAACGGAGGCCAGCGGGTCGAGGTACGTCCCGTCCTCGGCGAAGACCTCCGCCAGAATGGCCTGCCGGGCGGTGGCATCGGTCTCGTTCCACGCGTCGAGGTACCGCTGGACGATCTCGTTCGTGTCGCTCATTTCTCGCTCCTTGTGGTCGTGCTCCCTGGTGACCACCAAATTAGGGAAACGGGAAGGCCCGGGAATCTGTATCGCTTAGGTACTTCTGAACGCCCGAGCAGGTCGAGGCCCGACCGGTCGTGGGTCTCGCTCCGCCGCAGCGGGTCAGCGCAGACGGACACCCCAGGTGGCGGTGGTCGAGGCGCCCGGTGCGAGCCGGATCAGCTGCTCGCCGGACTGCAGCGCGTTCGGTGGGCAGGTCATCGGCTCGGTGCCCAGGCCGCGCCGGCGCCGCCCCGGTGGCAGCGTGTCACCGGTGTACAGCTCGATGATCGGGTACGCGTCGTCGACCCAGAGTTCGACGCAGCCCCCGTCGGTGCCGGTGAGCGACACCCAGGCCCGGCCGTCGGCGTCGCGCTCCAGGTCTGTGAAGGGGAAGTCGAGCCGCTGCTCGCCCAGGCGCCGCCCGGCCGCGAAGTCCAGCGGAGTGCCCCGCGTCGGCTTGCGGCCCGCCGGGAGCTGCCGCTCGTTGGCGGTGTCGATCCAGGTGTCGGCGGCGATCCGGAGCAGGCAGTCGTCGATCGGCCCGGTGCCGCGCGAGAGGTACGGGTGCTGCCCGCTGCCGTACGGGCAGGGCCGGTCACCGATGTTGGTGGCGGTGGTGCGTACGACCAGTCCCGCCTCGCTCAGCTCGTACGTCACCCGGACGTCCAGGGTGAACGGATACCCGGGGTGGGGCTGCAGCCGGCAGGCCATCACCACCCGGTCCGGCTCCCGCTGCACCGCCTGCCAGTTACGCCAGCGCAGGAAGCCGTGGATGGCGTTCTGCTTCTCGGGCTCGGTCAGCGCCACCTGGTAGTCGACGCCCTCGAAGGTGTAGCGCCCGTCGGCGAGCCGGTTGGGCCAGGGGATGAGCGGCGTGCCGTGCGCCCCGTCGCACATCGCATCGACCGGGTACGGGTCGAGCACGTCCCGGTCGCCCACGGCGTACTCGCGAATCCCGCCGCCGACCTCGACGATCGTGGCGCGGTGTGCGCCCGCGGTGATGACGAACTGTTCCCCGGACGGTGGCAGGGCCATGGCATCTCCTCTCCGGCTGGCGGCGGTGCTGTGCTCAGATACCCGCTTCGTTGGCGTAGTACTGGTTGTCTTCGCGCCAGCCGCCCTGGCCCTGACCCACGTCGGCATAGTCGGCGGTGAGCTCGATGGCTCTGACCCATTTGACCATCTTGAAGCCGAGTTGGGTTTCGAGCCGGAGCCGCACCGGGGCACCGTGCTCGATCGGCAGGGGGGCGCCGTTCATCTCCAGCGCGAGCAGGGCCTGCGGCTGCGCCGCGAGGAACAGGGGGATCGACTCGTAGTAGTGGCCCTGGTGTCCCTCGCCCTCGGTCTCGGCCTTGTCGTCGAAGGCGTGGACGGCCAGATGCCGTGCCGACGGCAGTGGTTTGACCAGCGCGAGCACGTCGGGCAGCGGGACCCCCGCCCACTCGGCCACCGCCGTCCAGCCCTGGATGCAGTTGTGCTTGGTGATCTGGCGTCGCATGCCGAGCGCACGCAGGTCGGCCAGGCTCAGCGACACCGGATGTTCGACCAGCCCGCTGATGTGCAGCCGGTAGTCGCGGAAGTCGCTGTCACTGAGCCGCCGGTACTCCTCACTCACTGGCGGGTAGCCGTTGACCCGGTGGTACGGGGAGATGTCCTGGCGGGAGTAGCGCTGCCGGGAGGTGACGCTGCGGGAGATGGCGCGTTCGAACGGGTTGACCACGATGCCGAGCAGGTGCTGGGTACGCCGCCGGTAGCGCAGCGAGAACGCGGTGATCACGACGTGGAAGGCGACGATGAGGGCGAGGCCGAGCAGGCCGACCGCCAACGCCACCCGCCGGTCGGCGTCGTAGCCGCCGAGCACCATCGCCGCGAACTCGCGCGGCAGTCCGTGGATGATCACCAGGGCGGTGTGTGCGACGGTGAAGGCGGCGAACGCGACCAGTCCCAGGAAGTGCAGGCTGCGGGCCGCCTGCCGACCGCCGAAGAGCCTGGTGTAGCCGGGGAAGCGGGCGATGACCGACGGGGACATCGCCGCGCCGGTGAGGATCTGGAGCGGCGCCAGCAGGAAGATGACCGCGAAGTAGCTGAGCTTCTGCGCGGCGTTGAACGGCTCGTCCGGCAGCGGCGGAGCCAGTTCGAGGTGCAGGTACGTGCCGATGGCTCGGCCGGCCTCCGGGATGACCGACCAGTTGGTCGGCACCAGGTAGCGCCAGTAGCCGGTGGCGAAGACGAGGGCGAGGTAGACCGCGCCGGTGAGCACCCAGAACTGGACGGTCATGAAGTGCCAGTGCCGACCCAGGCCGAGGTTGCGCCGGCCCGGCAGGGCGATCACCGGAGACCAGGACTCCTCCTCGTCGTGCGAGGTCCACAGCCGAGGTGACTGCGAGCTGTACCTCTTCTTGGAGAAGCACGCCCACGCCCGGCCCGGCGGGCAGTCGTCGCTCCAGTAGAGCTTGGGGTGGGCCGCGAGCACCTCGATCCCGGAACGGGCCAGCAGCAGCAGGAAGAAGATGTTGAGGAAGTGGGTGATGATCACCCAGATCGGGAAGAACTCCGGCACACCCCGCCTCCGCCCGTCACCCGACCGGCTGCCGGGCGGGCGTGCCGGCGCGGGCCGCTGGGTCGTCGTCCATCGCCGCGCCGCTGATCATCCGTTCGGCGAGCCGGGAGGCGAGCGCCATGATGGTCAGCGCCGGATTAGCCGCGCCCTGGGTGGGGCAGACCGAGCCGTCGGAGATGAAGAGATTGGGCACGGCCCAGGCGCGCTGGTTGGCGTCGACCACCGACGTCTCTGGTGAGGAGCCCATCCGGGCGCCGCCGATGAGGTGGGCGAAGCGCTGGATGGTGAGCACGTCCTGGGCGTCTGCGGCGTGCAGCAGGTCGGTGATCACCTTGGTGGAGTAGGCCATGTTCTTCTTGTCGTTCTCGCCCAGCGTGTAGTCCATGCGGGCTACCGGCAGGCCGTACTCGTCGGTCTCGTCCGCCAGCGTGACCCGGTTGTAGGAATGGGGAAGCAGTTCGTTGAGGACGCCGACGACGGCCCAGTGGTTGTAGTCGCGCATGTACGTGCGCAGCGCCCGCCCCCAGTGCCCGTCGGCGAGCACGTGCTCGGCCCAGCCGATCGGCATCGGGGAGACGGTCTGGATGGAGAATCCGCGGGCGAATCCGCGGCCGGGGTCGGTCTCGTAGAACTGCTCCGAGGAGACCTCCGGCGGCGGCGCCTTGTAACTGCGCAGCTCCTCCGGCCAGCGGCCGGCGGTCTGCGCGGCGCCCTGCACCATGACGTACCGGCCGACCAGGTCTTCGTTGTTGCACAGCCCGTTCGGGAACCGGGCGTTGGCGGAGTTGAACAGCAGGCGCGGGGTCTCGATGGAATAGCCGGCCACCGCCACGAACCGGGCCTGCTGGCAGCGTTCGGCGCGCTCGCCCGCGCGCAGGTAGGTGACCCCGCGGGCTCGGCCGGTCTCGTCGAGTTCGATCCGGGCGGCCATGCAGTTGGCCCGCACCTCGACGCCGTGGGCGAGCGCGTCGGGCAGGTGGGTGACGTACGGGCTCGCCTTGGCGTTGACCTTGCAGCCCTGCAGGCAGTAACCGCGGTAGATGCAGTGCGGCCGGTTGCCGAAGGTGCCGTTGACGATGCCGACCGGTCCGACCCGCATCTCGATACCGCACTTGCGGGCGCCGTCCCACAGCTTCGCCGCCGCCAGGGAGATCGGGTGGGGGGAGTGCGGGTAGGTGTGCGGGTGGCCCCAGGGCCAGTCCTGCCCGGCCACGGGAAGCTCCCGCTCGACCCGCTCGTAGTGGCGGCGGATGTCCTCGTACCGGATCGGCCAGTCCGCGCCGACCCCGTCTCGGCTGAAGGTCTCCAGGTCGGACGGGTGGAACCGGGGTGTGTAACCGGCGTAGTGGATCATGGATCCACCGACCCCGCGCCCGGAGTTGTTCTTGCCCAACTCGATCGGGTCGTCGCCGCCGATGATCCGCTTCTGCGTCCAGTACAGGTGGTGGGAGCCGGCCTCGTCGGACACCCAGTCCTCGTCCGGGTGCCAGAACGGCCCCACCTCGATGATCACGACCCGCCAGCCGGCGCGGGCCAGCCGCTGGGCGAGCACGGAACCGCCGGCGCCGGCGCCGACGACCACCAGGTCCACCTCGTCGTTGTCGCCGTACCGGCACATGGTCGCTTCGCCGGGAAGCTGTCGCGAGTGGACGTCGAGCAGGTAGCGCGAGTCGTTGTCCTCCGGCCCGACCGAGCCCTTCAACATCGTACGCAGCAGATCTCGCACGCTCATCCACCTCTGTGTCCGGCCGGGTGTTCGGGGGCTGCGGAAGAAGCGGACCGCCCGGTCACGGTGGGCCCTCGATGGCCCCGGGTTTCTCGAACGGCTCCAGCGTGCTGATCTGGCTCATCCGCATGAACCCCCGCGGGTACGCCGGACCGCCGAAGCCGATCTCGTTCCAGGCCCAGGGGTGGGAATAGAAGCCGGCCAGGACCGAGCGCATGCACACCGCCCAGGCCCGGCTGACGTTGAGCTGCCCCCACGCCCCGCCGGAGAGCTTCCCCTTCGACAGGTCGCCGACGATGCCGTCGCGGGTGTCCTGATCGGCGTCGGCGAAGGTGGCCTCGCCGCACCGGTCCCGGGCCGCCTCGTCCAGGCCGCGCAGCACCAGGCGCCAGGTGTCCCGGTCGTCGGGCATGTCGGCGTACTGGAAGCCGTCCAGCTTGCCGTCGGCGAGCTTGTCATCGACGAATTCCGCCACCGGTACCCGCGGCTCGCGGTCCTGCGCCAGGCAGGTGTCGCAGAAGGCGCGCAGGGTGGGCACCTCACTGTCGGTGAAGAAGCGCATGGGACGGCCGGCCAGTCGCATCCGGCGCTCGATCACCTTCCGGGTGGCGTCGTCCCACGTGTCGATGGCGTCGAAGACGTCGTAGCGGGGGTAGCGGCCGATCATCTGGGGGGTGATGCCGCGTTCCTGCCGGGGCAGCAGGTCCGGGTCCGGCGGCACGCCTCCCGGGCGCCGTTTGGGCAGGTGCTCTGGCGTGGAGTGGTACATGACCGGCTCCTACTCTTCCCGGCGCAGCACGGCCGCGAGCAGCCCCATCCCGCCGACGATGGTCATCAGCCCCGGGGCGGCGATCGGTGGTCCCATCGGCACGTTGTACGAGGCGATCCGCCACCCGCCGGGCTTGCGGTGCACCCCCCGCGCGTGGAAGTACTCACCGAGCAGTCCGTTGAGGGCGTAGAGGCCGGCGGTGACCGGCAGGGCGGTCTTGGCCCAGCGCTTGGAGAAGGTGCCGGCGATCCCGGCCGCGACCAGGGGCGGGGTGAGGACGATCGGGCTCCACATCCACTTGTTGCCGAAGCTGGCCTTGTAGTGCTCGACGTAGATCTCGGCGGTGGTGAGCGCCGCGGACACCGCGGTCAGCCCCGACAGGGAGCGCTCGAACCGGCCGTGCTCGATGTCGCGGAGCGCCCGGTCGATGAGGTGTTCCACACCGGCTACCCGCCCGTGTCCTCCCCGGCCACCACGGCCCCGGCCGCGGCCGGACGTGATGCTGGCCCAACCGGTGCGTCGCCGCCGCCGGCCGGTGGAGAACCTGCCCATGGCGCCGCCTCCGACCCTTGCCATCGATGTGCCGCACAGCAGTGCGGTCACCGTGCGCGAGGGATGCTGCGCTCATCGTAGCGAGGCGGCGAGGAGGGCGGCGGCGGATCGGGTGGTACGGGCGCCGGTGGCGGGCAGCCGGCGGAGTCAGCCGCCCACCCCCATCCGGGTTCAGCGCTGGGCAGGCTTCTCGTCGACGTGGGGCGCCCGCCGGGCGAGCAGGAAGACCCCGCCGGCCAGGACGGCCAGGGCCAGCGCCTCACCGATCAGCGCCCACGGCCCGGTTCGGACCTCCTCGCCGAGCCAGAGCAGGCCGACGCCGATCGACACCAGGGGATCGACGACGGTGATCATGGCCAGGGCGGGCGCCCCCATCGGGCCGGCCTGGTAGGCGTTCTGGCTCAACAGCACCCCGAACGGGCCGAGCACGGCGATCGCGTACGTCTGCCAAAGCCCGAGCACACCGATCGGGTTGCCGTGGAAGTGGAAGGCGACGCTGCTGACCAGTCCGGCGGTCACCCCGTAGCAGATGCCGGCGGCCAGCGCCAGCGGCAGCGGACGCCAGGACCGGCTCAGCTTGACGGCCGTGGTCAGGCACAGCGCCAACGAGCCGACGAGCGCGGCCGCCAGCAGGAGCGCCGCCCAGAGCGATTCAAGGTTTCTGCCGTGTCCGGCGGACGGGTTCGCGATGACCAGGAAGGCGGAGAGGCCGAGCAGGCAGAGCAGCGACTCCAGCACGATCGGGATGTCCCAGCGGACCCGCTGGACGAGCACGTACAGCAGCACGTACCAGAGGAGGCCGGTGACCAGCAGGGGCTGGACCAGGACCAGCGGGATCAGGCTGAGCGCGGCGATCTGCAGGCCGAACGCCGCGGCGGCGAGCACGACCGACCAGCGCCAGCCACGCTGCCGGATCAGCCGGAGCAGCAGGGTGGGCCGCCCGGCCGGTTCCTCGGGGGTCCGCCGGGAGGCCCGGAACTGCAGCACCGAGGAGGCTCCGTACGCCGCGGCGGCGCCGAGGGCGAGCAGCGTCCCGGCCAGCAGCTGCGCGATCAGCACCGGCTCCCCTTCCACGGCGGCCGGTGGGGGCCGTGCTGATGTCCGCTGGTCGGCCGATCGAGGCGGCGCGGCAGCGGCATGGTCCGCCAAGGCACGCGCAACAGCAGCCGGACGATCAGCAGTCCCAGCAGATATCCGCCGACGCTGTCGGTGAGCCAGTGGTAGCCGAGGTAGGTGGTGCCGATGAAGGTCAGCACGCCGGGTGCCCACTGCAGCACGCGACGGGCGGCGACCGGCAGGTAGGGCGCGAGCAGCATCGCCAGCACCCCGTAGTAGACGATGGCGTTGCTCACGTGTCCGGAGGGGTAGTACTCCTCCCATCCGCCGCTGAACAGTTCGACCGAGCCGTGGTGCGGGGCTCCCCGCGAGGTCCACCGTTTCAGCCCGACGATCAACAGGGTGCTCACGATCGGGGCCAGGCCCGCGGGGATGATCGGCCGTACCGTCCGGTACCGCCAGGCGAGCCAGAAGGACACCAGCACGGTCACGGTGGTCAGGGGACCGCCCTGACCGAGGTGGTCGAGGACCACCATCAGCGCGTTCACCGGCCCGGGCCGATGCCGATCGCACCAGTCCCGCACGGCGATGTCCAGCCGCAGCAGCGGCGGCCACCACACCAGCGCGGCGGTGAGGCCGGCCAGCCCGGCGACCAACAGCCCGTCGAACAACCAGCCGGCCGGCACCACGGCCAGGGCCGGTCGCCCCAGCGGCCGCGTCGGGTCGCCGTCCTCCGGCGACGCTCCGGCGGCCATCGTCCCTCCCACACCCGTCCTGGTCACCGGGAACTTGGCGGCCGTCGGTCGGCAATCCCACACCCGAGGGACGGACCGCAAACAACCGCCTAGGTAATCTGCTTTCTGACAATAAGGGGGAAAAGGTTCGATAGGCTGCCATTCACGTGAAGAGATCAATTGCCCGGCGCTCAGGGGGCACACGAATGGCAGCGACTGCGACCGGCTCACCGGCCCCCCCGCCGATCGTCGCCCGCGGCGCCCGTCGGATCGCTGTGCGGGTGGGCGTGCCGCGCGAGGGCGATCGCGCCGCTGACCGCGAGCACGAAGCCCAGCACGGCGAGCGGTTGGGCGCCGGGGCGCACCTGGTCGCCGAGCGCCAGCCAGCCGACCACCGAGGGCAGCAGGGTCTGCCCGACGATGGACGAGGCCGAGACGACCGTGACCGAGCCCCGCTGCAACCCGGTCGCGTAGAGCAGCAGACCGCTCAGCCCGGCGAGCAGCACCGCGTAGCTGGCCGGGCTGCCCAGGATCATGCTCGGGCTGCTGGCCCGGCCGAGCAGCCGGGCGCCGACGGCCGCCGAGCCGAAGGACAACCCGGCCAGCAGCCCCGGCAACGCCGGACCGCGCATCCGCGCGCTGCCGAGGTACGCCCCCGCCAGCAACGCCAGGACCGCCGCGAGCAGCCACCAACCCGCCCAGCCGGTCGCCTGCGCGGGTGGACCGGCCCGGGCCGAGGTCAGCAACAGCAGCAGCCCGATCACCACCCCGCCGATCGCCACCCAGTCGAGGACGGTCAGCCGCACCTTCAGCACGAGCATGGCGACCAGAGCCACCAGGGTGAGGTTCGCCGCGCCGAGCGACTGGACCACGAAGATCGGCACCGTACGCAACGCGGTGTAGGTGAATCCGGAGGATGCCGCGTCCAGGGCCAGCCCGGCCGCGTACGGCGCCGACCGGAGCAGCCGCCACAGCAGTCGCGGGTCGAGGTGCGCGGTGGCCGCCACCCGGCGCGCGCCGATGGACTGCAGGATCGCCGCGGTGGCGCTGCACAGCGCAGCCATGATCGCCAGCAGAAAGCCGAAGGACATGTACGGGCCCCGTGGTGGTCGTTGCCGGGCCACCCGGTCGGGGCCGGCCTGAACGTCCGCGCTTACCCGCCAGGAGGCGACCCTCGCACCGGCTGGCACCCGAATTCGGCGGGCGACCGGTGACCGGGCCGCACGGGCCCGGCCAGCGGGCCGATCCGCGGGTGCCCGAACCCGTCGCCCGCCGCGTGCTGATCGTCTCGGCCGACATCGGTGGCGGGCACGACGCGACCGGCCGGGCGCTCGAGGAACGTGTCCACGCGCGCTGGCCGGGCAGCGTGGTGGGATGGGTGGACACCCTCGACGTGATGGGGCCGGGGGTGGGCCGGGGGTTCCGCGGCATCTACGTCGCCAATGTCGGGTCGACGCCCTGGTTGTACGAGTTCTTCTGGTCCTCCCTGTGGCGGCACCGCTGGTTCGCCGAGTCCTCGAAGTGGTTCACCGGAGTCTGGGCCGGTCGCGGGCTCGGCCCGGTCATCGAGCGCTTCGACCCGGACCTGATCCTCTCCACGTACCCGCTCGGCAGCGCCGGGCTGGCCTGGCTGCGCCGGCGCCGTGGCCTCGGTGTGCCGGTCGGGGCGTGGGTCTCCGATTTCGCCCCGCACCCGTCGTGGGTCTACCCGCAACTGGACCTGAGCCTGGTCGTGCACCCGGCCGCGGTGCCGGTGGCGGCGGTCGCCGCGCCGGGCGCGTCGCTGGCGGTCTGCGCGCCACCGGTGCTCGAACGCTTCCATCCCGACGACCCGGCCGACGCGGCCCGGCGCAGCGGCCTCGACCCGGACCGCCGGCGGGTGGTGGTCGCCTGCGGTTCCTATGGCTTCGGGGCGGTCGAGGAGGCGATCCGCGCGCTGGTTGACATCGGGGACGCGGTGCAGGTGGTCGCCGTCTGCGGACGCAACGAACCGCTCGCCGCCTGTCTGTCGCGCCTGCCGGCGCCGCCCGGACGGCTGCTGGTCCGCCGGTGGGTCGACGACATGCCCACCCTGCTGCGTGCCGCCGACCTCCTGGTCACCAACGCGGGCGGCGCCACCGCCCTGGAGGCGTGGGCCACCGGTACGCCGATCGTCATGTACCGGCCGATCGCCGCGCACGGCACGGCCAACGCGGCCCTGATGGCCTGCGCCGGGCTGGCCGAGACGGCCCGGACCCCGGCCGCCCTGGTCGCCTGCGTCCGGTCCCGGCTGGTCGGCCGGGAGTCACCCCGTCCGCTCACCGCACCGGCCCGTTCGGCCCTGCCGGACCTCGGGCTGCCCGCGGTCGCCGATGCGGCGGCGCCGCCCGCCCGGCCCGCCCCGGCCCGCCGCCCGGCCAGCTGGCCGTTGCGCCCGCAGGACGCGTTCTTTCTGTACGTGCAGTCGCCCACGGTGGCGCAGCAGATCGGGGTGGTGCTGGAGCTCGGACCGCGCCCCGACGGCCGTCCGTTGACCGGCGGGGACCTCGCCGCGCTGCTGGCCCGGCGGCTACCGGCGATCACCACCCTGCGTCGACGGCTGGTCAGCCGGGGCCGGTGGCGCCGGCCGGGTTGGGTGGTGGACCGATACGTCGACCCGGCCGCCCACCTCGACGAGGTCCAGGTGGCGCCCGGGGACGACGGTACGGCCGCAGTCGACCGGTTCTGGTCGCAGCCGCTGGCCACCGACCGGCCGCTGTGGCGGATCCTGCTGGTCGGCGGCCTGCCCGACGGCCGCACGCGGGTGGCGGTCAAGCTGCACCACTGTCTCGGCGACGGCCTGTCCGCCGTCGGGGTCCTGCAACGGCTGCTCGACCCGCCCGAAGCCCGGCCGACGGGCTCGGGGCCGGCCGGGCGTCCGCCGGCCGGCGCGGTACGGCAGTGGTCGGGGGCGGCTGGCCG
>NZ_JBSGJR010000074.1:0-17625 GCF_053605645.1 Micromonospora sp. NPDC003776 | reverse complement strand
GCACGCCGCTCGGCCCGTCGCCGGTCCACCCCGGGCCGGGGTACGCGGGCTACGGCCCGGCGAGCTGGCCGCCGCCCGGCTACCCGCCGCCGTACGCGTATCCGGGTGGCGCGCCGGGCGGCACCGGTGGTGGCCGGATCGTCGCCGTCGTCGTCACCGTGGTTGCCGTCGTGGTGCTCGCCGTCTGCGGCTGCCTCGGCGTGGGCGTGCTCGGCAGCCTCACCGAGGGCGAGGCGGGTCCTGACGAGGGGCCCTGGCCGACCGAGCTGGACGACACGGCCGGCGCGGACGGGGAGTCCCCCGCGGCGACGCCCACCCGGAGTCCCGCGGTCACCCCCTCCGCCGGGACCGGCCGGTTCTCGGTGGTCTACGAGGTGACCGGTGCCGGCCCGGTGGACATTCAGTTCTACGACGCCAACGGCGACTTCCTCGAGTACGAGGAGGTGGCGTCGCCGTGGCGGCTGGCGATCAGCGCCGACGACCGGGAGCGGGTCCAGGTGCTCGTCCAGCCCGGCGAGGAGGCGGAGAGCGACACCGTGGGCTGCCGGATCACCATCGACGGGAAGGTCGTCTCCACGGACACCGACGACTACGGCGCGACCTGCTTCGGTTGGTAGGAGCCCGGCGGCGCGCTTGCCAGGGCGGCGGCGGCCCGTAGGCTGGCGCGCGTGACGACGACGACCGATCCGCTGGTGGCCCGGATGCGGCCGTTCGGCACCACCATCTTCGCCGAGATGTCCGCGCTCGCCGTGCGTACCGGCGCGGTCAACCTGGGGCAGGGCTTCCCGGACACGGACGGGCCGCCGGAGATGCTCGCGGCGGCCGCCGAGGCGCTGCGGACCGGCCACAACCAGTACCCGCCGGGCCCGGGCATCCCGGCGCTGCGCGCGGCCGTGGCGGCCCAGCAGCGCCGGTTCTGGGGACTGGAGTACGACCCGGACGGCGAGATCGTGGTGACGGCCGGCGCCACCGAGGCGATCGCCGCCAGCATCCTGGCGCTCTGCGAGCCGGGCGACGAGGTGGTCTGCTTCGAGCCGTACTACGACTCGTACGCGGCCTCGATCGCCCTGGCCGGCGCGGTCCGCCGCCCGGTCACGTTGCGGCCCGCCGCCGACGGCCGGTACGCCTTCGACCCGGCGGAGCTGCGCGCCGCGTTCGGGCCGCGGACCCGGATGGTGCTGCTCAACTCGCCGCACAACCCGACCGGCAAGGTGTTCAGCCCGCAGGAGCTGGCCCTGGTGGCCGAGCTGTGCCGGGAGCACGACGCGTACGCGGTCACCGACGAGGTGTACGAGCACCTGGTCTTCACCGACGCCGCCGCGCCACACGTGCCGCTGGCGACCCTGCCCGGGATGCGGGAGCGGACGCTGCGCATCTCCTCGGCCGGCAAGACCTTCTCCTGCACGGGCTGGAAGGTCGGCTGGCTGAGCGGGCCGGCTCCGCTGGTCTCCGCGGTGCTCCGGGTGAAGCAGTTCCTCACCTTCGTCAACGCCGGGCCGCTGCAACCGGCCGTCGCGGTGGCGCTCGGCCTGCCGGACGCCTACTTCGCGGAGTTCGCCGCCGGCCTGCAGCGGCGGCGGGACCAGCTCGTCGCCGGCCTGCGCGACGCCGGGTTCGAGGTGCTCACGCCGGAGGGCACCTACTTCGTCACCGCCGACGTGAGTAGGCTCGGCGGCCGGGACGGGGTGAAGTTCTGCCGGTCGCTGCCGGAGCGGTGCGGCGTGGTGGCGGTGCCGACCCAGGTCTTCTACGACGACGCCGAGGCCGGGCGACGCCTGGTCCGGTTCGCCTTCTGCAAGCGGCCGGAGGTGCTGACCGAGGCGGTGGCCCGGCTGCGCCGGTTGAAGGAGGAAGCGTGAGCGACGAGCGCGCGAAGCTGGTACGCCGGTTCACGGCCCAGCGCGGCTGCGACACGATGCTCTCCGGGATCCGGCCGGCATCGGTGCGGGAGCAGCTCGCGGTGATCGGGGAGGCGGTCACCGAGGACCCGGTGCCGGACTTCTACGTCGAGGGCGGCCCGGTCGAGGAGCTGGAGGGCCGGGTCGCCGAGCTGCTCGGCAGCGAGGCGGTCGCCTTCTTCCCCACCGGCACCATGGCCCAGCAGATCGCCCTGCGGTACGGCGCCGAGCTGACCGGCCGGCACGGCGTCGGCCTGCACCCGCTCAGCCATCCGGTGCTGCACGAGCGGGACGCGCTCGTGCTGCTCGCCGGTCTCCGTACGGTGCGGACCACCGACGCGCCGCGCAACCCGACCGCCGAGGAGGTGGCCGCGCTCGACGAGCCGATCGGCACGCTGATGCTGGAGCTGCCGCTGCGGGACGCCGGGTTCGTGCTGCCCAGCTGGGACGAGCTGACCGCGGTGGTGGCGGCGGCCCGGGAGCGGGGCGCCCGGGTGCACCTGGACGGGGCCCGGCTCTGGGAGTCGGCCGTCCACCTGGCGCACCCGCTCGCCGAGATCGCGGCCCTGGCGGACAGCACGTACGTCTCGTTCTACAAGTCCCTCAAGGGCCACTCCGGGGCGGCGCTGGCCGGCGACGCGGAGCTGGTCCGCTACGCCCGCGCCTGGCGGCACCGGCACGGCGGGAACCTCTTCCAGCAGTGGCCGGCCGCCCTCGCCGCGCTCGCCGGCCTGGCCCATGAGCTGCCCCGGCTGCCCGGCTACGTGGCGCACGCGAAGGTGGTGGCCGCCGCGCTGGCCACCCTGCCCGGCGCGCGGGTCCACCCGGCGCCGCCGCACACCCACCAGTTCCGGCTCTGGCTGCCGCATCCGGCCGACGCGCTGAACGAGGCCGCCCTCGCCCTCGCCGAGGAGGAGAAGGCGTGGTTCGTCGGCGGCTGGCGGGACACCGAGATGCCCGGGATCGCGCTGGCCGAGGTGACGGTGGCCGGCCCGGCGCTGGAACTGGACGCCGACCAGGTCGTCGACCTGGCCGACCGCTTCCTGCGCCGCCTGCCGCGCTCCTGACTTCGGCCGTCCCGGCGGACGGCGGTTTCGCCCGATCGCCGGCGGGCGGGACGCCGGCCGCCGCGCCGGCAACGGGTACGGGTACGGGTACGGACACCGGTGGTCGCCTCGGCGCCCACACCGGCGGGCCGGGCACCACCTGTCGCAGGCTACGAACTTGATGACGTGTACGCATCACCCGCCCTCAGGGCGGACCGCGATCGACAGATCATCGCGGGTCGCCCTCCCAGCATCGGCAGACCCGCCGAGGTCCGGCGTGCCGGGCCGGGCGACACGTCGGGTGACTCACTCACGTCATCAAGTTCGTAGCGTCCCGACCCGGGAGGCCCGCCCGCCCCGGGCGGGGCAGCCGACGACGGCAGGGCCGCCGTCGCTCACCCGGACGGGCAGTCACCGAACGGACGGGCGGTCGCCAAGCTCGGGACCAGGCCGACGCCCTCGTCAGGCGACCGGGCTGGCGGTGCGGACCTGCTCCGCGATGCGCTCGGCGACGGCGCGGGCGACCGGCTCGCTGGCCGCCTCGACCATGACCCGGACCAGCGGCTCGGTGCCGGACGGGCGGAGCAGCACCCGGCCGGTCTCGCCCAGCTCGGCCTCGGCCCGCTCCACCTCGGCGCGGACGGCCGGCGCGGCCGAACCGACGGTCCGGTCGCCGACCGGGACGTTGATCAGCACCTGGGGCAGCTTGGTCACCACGGCGGCCAGCTCGGCCAGGGACTTGCCGGTGGCCGCCATCCGGGACATCAGGTGCAGCGCGGTGAGCACCCCGTCGCCGGTGGTGGCGTACGCGGGCATCACGATGTGCCCGCTCTGCTCGCCGCCGAGGGCGAGGCCCGAGGCGCGCAGCTCCTCCAGCACGTACCGGTCACCGACCTTGGTCTCGACCAGCCGGATGCCCTGCGCGGACATGGCCAGGCGGAGGCCGAGGTTGCTCATCACGGTGGCGACCAGGGTGTCCTGGGTCAGCTCGCCGGCCTCCCGCATGGCCAGGGCCAGGATCGCCATCACCTGGTCGCCGTCGACCTCGTCGCCGTCGGCGGTCACCGCGACGCAGCGGTCGGCGTCGCCGTCGTGGGCGATGCCGAGGTGCGCACCGTGCTCCACCACGGCGGCGCGCAGCGCCTCGATATGGTTCGAGCCGCACTCGTCGTTGATGTTGAGGCCGTCCGGCTCCGCGTGGATCGCGACGACCTCGGCGCCCGCCTCCTGGTACGCCACCGGCGCGACCTCGGCGGCCGCCCCGTTGGCGCAGTCGACCACCACCTTGATCCCGTCCAGCCGGTGCGGCACGGTGCCCACGAGGTGCTGGACGTAGTGGTCGGCGCCGTCGAGCAGGTCGTGCACCCGACCCACGCCGGCGCCGGTCGGCCGCTCCCAGGCGGTGGCGGCGTTCGCCTCGACGGCCGCCTCGATCCGCATCTCGATCTCGTCCGGCAGCTTGTGCCCGCCCGCGGCGAAGAGCTTGATGCCGTTGTCCGGCATCGGGTTGTGCGAGGCGGAGAGCATCACGCCCAGGTCGGCCTTGGCCTCGGCGGTGAGGAAGGCCACCGCCGGGGTGGGCAGCACGCCGACCCGCACCACGTTGGCGCCGGCGCTGGTGAGCCCGGCCACCACCGCGGCCTCCAGCATCTCGCCGCTGGCCCGGGTGTCCCGGCCGACCACGGCGAGCGGGGGATGACTCCGGTCCGTCTCGGCCAGCGTGTGGGCGGCGGCCACCGCCACCGCGAGCGCCAACTCCGGAGTCAGATCCGCGTTCGCCCGCCCGCGTACGCCGTCCGTGCCGAACAACCGGCCCATACCGCCACCCTCCGATGGGACTGCCTGAAGAAGGAGAAAAGCGGAACGGCCGGGCCCACCTCCCGCGAGGGGAGGCGGACCCGGCCGTCCGTCAGAAGTACAAGGCGCTGGTGGTGATCAGCGCTTCGAGTACTGAGGAGCCTTACGGGCCTTCTTGAGGCCGTACTTCTTGCTCTCCTTGACCCGGGCGTCACGGGTCAGGAAGCCGGCCTTCTTCAGGGCCGGGCGGTCGTCCGGCTCGCTGACGATCAGCGCCCGGGCGATGGCGAGACGCAGCGCGCCGGCCTGGCCGGTGGTGCCGCCGCCACGCAGGTTGGCGATGACGTCGAAGGCCTCGGCCTTCTCGGCGGTGACCAGCGGGTCCTTGATCAGCTGCTGGTGCACCTTGCTCGGGAAGTAGGCCTCGAGGTCGCGGCCGTTGCAGGTGATCTTGCCGCTGCCGGGGACGATGCGAACCCGGACGATGGCCTCCTTGCGCCGACCCACGGTCTGGATCGGGCGGTCGCCACGAGGCGCGCGGGCGACGGGCGCCGGCGCCTCGGTGGCCTCAGGGGCAACCTCGGTGGCGGTGATGTCGGTCATGCTGATTCCTTCGCCCGCGCTCACTGCGCGATCTGCTTGATCTCGAACGGCACCGGCTGCTGCGCGCCGTGCGGGTGCTCGGCACCGGCGTAGACCTTCAGCTTCTTGATCAGCTGACGGCCCAGCTTGTTGTGCGGGAGCATGCCCTTCACGGCCAGCTCGATGGCCCGCTCGGGCCGCTTGGTCAGCAGCTCGTCGTAGCCGACCTGCTTCAGACCACCCGGGTAGCCGGAGTGGCGGTAGGCGATCTTCTGCTGGCGCTTGTTGCCGGTCAGCGCGACCTTGCCCGCGTTCACGATGACGACGAAGTCGCCCGTGTCGACGTGCGGCGCGAAAGTCGGCTTGTGCTTACCACGCAGCAGCGTGGCGGCGTGGGTCGCCAGGCGGCCCAGCACGACATCAGAGGCGTCGATGACGTGCCACTGACGCTCGATCTCACCCGGCTTCGGGCTGTACGTACGCACAGGTCTACCTTGTCTCGTCGTCGGTCTGGGGTCGCGCGCCGAGGTGACCAGGCGCGCACGAACGACCAAGCGTACCTGATGCGGCACGCCTCTGAATGTCGTACAACAGCAGGCAACGATACCCGGCCGCCCGGCGGCAGGTCAAAACGGGGTGTCACCCCGCGTGGCCTGCGCATTCACGCATGGCGCAGGTCACACGCCGGACAGCTTACGCCGACCCGGACGCAGGTACGCCACCCAGGTCACCGCGAAGCAGAGCGCGTACCAGCCGATGAAGGCGAGGTAGGCCGCGTCCGCGTTGCCGGCAGCGAGGAAGGACTGCCGGAAGGCCATGTTCACCAGCACCCCGCCCGAGGCGCCGACCGCCCCGGCGATGCCGATCAGGGCCCCGGAGAGCCGGCGCGCCCGCCGCTCGGCCGCCGCCCGGTCGCCGGTCAGTGCCGCCTCCGTCGCCGCCCGCGCCCGGAAGATCGCCGGGATCATCTTGTACGTCGAGCCGTTGCCGACCCCGGAGAAGACGAAGAGCGCCAGGAACCCGGCCACGTAGAGCGGGAAGGACCGGTCCCGGGCGGCGTACAGCACCAGCCCGGCGCCGGCGGCCATCGCGACGAAGTTCCAGAAGGTCACCCGGGCCCCGCCGAGCCGGTCGGCGAGCTGGCCGCCGACCGGCCGGATCAGCGACCCGATCAGCGGACCGAGGAAGGTCAGCCAGGCGGCGTCGACCGCGGTCGGGAACCGGTCATGGAACTGGAGTTGGAGCACCTGGCCGAAGGCGAAGCCGAAGCCGATGAACGAGCCGAAGGTGCCCACGTAGAGCAGGGACATGACCCAGGTGTGCGGGTCGCGGGCCGCCGCGCGCAGCGCGCCCGGCTCGTTGCGCACGCCCGGGACGTTGTCCAGCCAGCGCGCCGCCGCGAGCGCCGCGAGCACGATCAGCGGCAGGTAGACCGCCGGCACCAGCCGGGGGTACGCGGCCCCGGCGGTGGCCAGCACCGCGAGCCCGACCAGTTGCACCGCCGGCACGCCGAGGTTCCCGCCGCCGGCGTTCAGCCCCAGCGCCCGCCCCTTGAGCCGGTCCGGGAAGAACAGGTTGATGTTCGCCATCGAGGAGGCGAAGTTGCCCCCGCCGACCCCGGTCAGGCAGGCCAGCACCATCAGCGTGGGGTACGACACCCCGGGCTCGATCAGCAGCGCCATGGGGACGGCCGGCACCAGCAGCAGCAGCGCGCTCACGATGGTCCAGTTCCGGCCGCCGAACCGGGCCACCGCGAGGGTGTACGGCAGCCGCAGCACCGCGCCGAGCGCGGCCGGCACGGCGGTGAGGAGGAACTTCCCGGCCGGGTCGATGCCGTACTCCGGGCCGAGGAAGAGCACCAGCACCGACCAGAGGCTCCACACGGAGAAGCCGACGTGCTCGGCGAAGATCGAGACGTACAGGTTGCGGCGCGCGACCGGGGCCCCGGTCGTGGCCCAGAACTCGGGGTCCTCGGGGCGCCAGTCGGTGATCGGCCGGCGGCCGCCGGCGGCCGGAGCCAGGGTCGGGGTGGAAGCGAGCGTGCTCACGGGCGACTCCTCCTCGTCGACGACGAGGGGGACGCTAGGAAGGGGCGGTTTCCCGGTCGTGCCCGTCCGGGGTCGTTCCGGAAACGGAGATCGCACGTCCGCCGCGGCGCGGCGGTGAGCCGGTCACAGCTCCTGGAGGATCCGCAGGGCCCGGCCCACCCGCTGCATGGTCTCGGTGTCGGCCACGTCCACGCACTCGGTGAACCACTTCTTCATCGGCGAGGAGAGCCGGTCGGGCATCACCACGTACCCGCCCATCGGCACGGCGAGCGGCGAGTCCCGCAGCAGGGATTCCTCGACCACCTCGGCCACCATCACGATCGGCACGTCGGTGGAGTTGTAGACGTCGGAGCTGATCACCAGACCGAGGCGTTCCCGGGCGCCCGAGATACGCCAGACCTCTCCCCTACGCAGCACGCGGTCGCCCACCGCCGAAGAGCGCGTCGTCGACCAGCGCGGCCTCCTGGTCGTCGGCCAGGGCCGCGGACTCCAGGTCGAGTCCGGCCCGGCCGACGGCGGCGGCGTGCGCGGTGAAGACCTCGCGCAGCGCCTTCTCCCGGGCGGCCTGGTCCATCCAGGCGGAGAGGGAGAGCCCTTCCCGCTTGGCGAACCGGCGCGCCTCCTCGATCGTCTCGTCCGAGAACGACAATGTCACCTTGGCGGTCATGCGGGAGAGATTACCCACTGGTATGACCGCCAGTCATCCGTCCTCGCGCCGGCCGGCGAACCGGACATCCCGCCCGGGTGGGCCGGCGCCGGGGACGGTCGCCCGAGCCGGCGGGTCAGCCGATCACCCGATCCGGTCGGGGCGGACAGGAAACCCCGTCCGCCCCTAGGGTTCTCGATGATCCGGACCTCACCCCGGATCGGAGGGAGCACGAGCCGTGGAGCCGGACGTCATCGCCGAACGGGCGCGCCGGGTACGGGAGGCGGTCACGGCGGCGGCCACGGAACTGACCAGCGACGACCACGCGGTCACAGTGGTGGTCGGCCCCGGCGGGGCGGTCCGCGACCTCCAGTTCACCGCCCGGGCCGCCCGGTACACCGGGGCCGAGCTGGGGGCGCTGGTGGTCCGCACCATCCGGGAGGCGAACGCGCTGCTCCAGCGGGACCTGGCCGAGACGCTCGCCGAACTCACCGGGGGCCGGGTGCGCGACCCGTTCGCCCCGTTGCCGACCCCCGCCCAGCTGCGGGCGGAGCTGGAGCGGGCCGAGGAGCCGACCGAATGAGCGCGCGGTTCCACGACCCGGACGAGGTGCTGGCGTTCCTGGACGGGATCCGGGAACGCAACCGCGCCATGGCGGAGCGGTACGAGCGCTTCGCCGAGCAGGCCGGCGGGCTGACCGGCGAGGGCTTCTCCACCGACGGCGGCGTCCGGGTCGAGGTCGACGAGAACGGCCAGGTGTCGAGGGTGGACATCACCGACGCGGCGCTGCGGCACGGCACCCTGCTCGCCGGCATGGTCCTCGGGGCCATCCGGCAGGCCCAGGCCGCCCGCGCGCTCAAGCTCGCCGAGCTGGGCGCCGAGCTGGGCGGCGTACCCACCCTGGACCTGGTCCGCGAGGCGATCCCCGAGCACGTGCGTGACAGCGTCGACCAGCGCCGCGACCGGCGCTGGTGACCGGGCCGAGAGGAGACCACCGTGGGTGACGGCGTCGTCGTCCCGTCCGACAAGCTGACCAGCACCGCCGAGGTGATGACGGCGCTCGCCACCAGCGCGGACCAGATCGCCGACGGCCTGGCCGCCGCCGACCCGCCGGAGGTGCTCTGGGGTGCCCTCGGTCTGCTCATGAAGGGCTGGTACGACGGCAAGGCCGAGCAGACCCGGGACCACATCCGGACGATCTCGACGGCGCTCCGGTCGCAGGGCGGCGCGATCCGGGCGAGCGCCGACCGGTACCAGCAGCTGGACGCGGAGCTGCAGCAGGCGTTCGCCCGCTTCCAGGACAAACTCTCCGGCGGCAAGTGAGCGGCGCCGAGCCGACGACAACGGGAGCGACCCCCTCGTGACGAGCACCGACGACAACGACGCCTACCTGAGCAACAACAGCGACGACGGCAGCCAGTACGCCGGAAACCTCGGCATCACGGACGCGTTCGACCTCGGCCCGGACTCCGTCCTGCCACTCGGCGAGGCCACCAAGAACATCTACACGGGCATCCAGGCGCACGAGTGGTCGGACGTGACCTCCGGCGTGGCGGACCTGGCCGCGAACGCGTTCGCGTTCTCGGTGGACCCGCTGAACTGGCTCATCTCCGCCGGCCTCACCTTCCTCATCGACTTCGTACAGCCGCTGGAGGACCTGCTCAGCCTGGTCACCGGCAACGCCGAGCGGATGGAGCCGTACGCGGAGCAGTGGCAGCAGCTCGGCGGCGCGCTGGTGCCGCTGGCCGGGGCCGTCCGGCAGGCCGCCACCGACGAGCTGATCGAGTGGGCCGGCCGGGACGCCACCGCCGCCAAGGCCCGGCTGCTTGAGTTCGCCGACGCGATCGAGGCCACCGGCGGCGAGGCGGCCTCCATCTCGGGGCTGCTCACCCTCTTCTCGAAGCTGATGGGCGCCGCCCAGCAGATCATCATCGGCATCCTGGCGACCCTGATCGAGTGGATGATCGTCGAGTGGGCTATCGCGATGGCGGCAGCGGCGCCGACCATGGGTGGCTCGGTGGCGGCCGCGGGGGCGGCCACCGGGGTGCAGGCCACGGTCGCCACCACCCGCGCGGTCCGGGTGATGGACCGGGTGGTCACCCTGCTGCTCCGGATCCGGGAGCTGCTGACCCGGGTCCTCCCGGCGCCGCTGATGGCCAAGGTGGGCAGGAGCGTGGTGGACTTCCGGGGATCGGCCGCCGTCCTGTCCACGGTCGCCCGGATCACCGGCGGCGTCCTGCGGGATCCCGGCGGCTACGCCGGCCCCGGGGTCAACCTCGGTACCGGGCTCTGGAAGAACCACGCCGCCGGGGAGGCCGACCTGTCTGACCAGGACATCGACAACGCCCTGGACGTGAACAAGTGAACCGCTGGGAGCGGCTGACGCCCGCACAGGGCTACCCGGACGCGCCGGTCGCGCCGTGGCCGGTGGGCGATCCCGCGCCCGCCCTGCCGCCGGGCGCGGCGGGCGTGTCGGTCCGGGTCCGCACCCGGGCCGCCGACCCGCCGACCTGGGTGCAGCTCAAGGCCGTCGGGATGGACGACCGTCCGATGTGGCGCGGCTACGGCCGGATGGTCACGGTCGTCGAGCCGGGCGAGCACCTGGTCGAGGTGCGGGGCCCGGCGTCGGCCGAGTCGGTGCGCCGGGTGGCCGTCCGGGCCGGCGAGATCGCCGAGCTGGAGTACTTCATGCCCGCGTCGTACGGCATCGTCGAGGGGCTGCTGACCCGCCCGCCGGTGCGCCGCCGGCCCGGCCCCGGGGCGTGGGTGATCGTGGCGCCGCTGCTCGCCGCGTTCGGCTTCCCGCTGCTGCCCCGCACCGGCAGCACCCCGGTGGCCGCCGCGGCGACCGTCGGCCTGGTCGCCGTGATGATCGGTCTGGCGCTGCTGGTCAGCCGGGGCAAGCGCGCCATCGACCGCCGCCGCCGGGTGGCCGCCTCGGCGGAGGCCGCCGGGGACGTGCGCGGTGCCGAGCGGGGGATGTTCCTCGCCGACGGCGAGCCGCCGGCGGGGCTGGCCGACGCCGCGCACGGCGCGCTCGTGGTCACCGGCGTCTCGGTTCAGGAGTACCGGTGGAACGGGCTGGGCGCGCTCACCCGGCCGGCGCAGGACCCGAACTCGTGGATCCCGTGGCCGGTCCTGTCGATCGACGGCGAGCGCCGCCCGTTCTCCTGGCGGACCTGGGCCTACCGGCTGCCGCCGGGCGAGCACGAGGTGCTGGTCCAGGCGCGCCCGCCGGCCGGCGCCGAGGTCGCTCCGCCCGAGCCGGTACGGGTGCCGGTCCGGATCACCGCCGGCCGGGTCACCCGGTTGGAGCTGCGGGTGCGGACCCGTACCGAGGTCCAGTCGGTGCGCCGGGGCACCGAGCTGCCCACCCGGGTCACCCGGTTCACCGCGACGGTCGAACCGCGGGGACGGTGATCAACCGCCGGGCTCGCCGCCAGAGCCGAGGCACGGCGGTGACCGGGCGCCGCCGCCTCACCAGGTCTGCTCGGCGGCCCGGACGAGGACCTCGTTGACCGCGACCCGCCGGTCCCGGGTGACGATCCACGTCACGGCGTCCGCGATGTCTTCCGGCCGGAGCAGCTCCATCGCCTCGAGCTGCTTGACGATCGCCTCCCGTACGCCGTCCCGGACGTGCGACGACAGCTCGGTCTCCACCGTGCCCGGCTCGACCAGGCTCACCCGGACCCGCCTGGGCGCCAGTTCCTGGCGCAGTGCCTCGGAGAAGCCGTTCACGCCGAACTTCGTGAGGTTGTAGACGGCGGTCCCGGCCCGCGCCACCCGGCCGGCGGTGGAGCTGATGTTGACCAGGTCCGCCACCCGGCGGGGGCCCTCCTCGGCGGCCCGCAGCAGGTGCGGCAGGGCGGCCCGGGTGACGTGCAGCAGACCCTGCACGTTGACCGCGAGCATCCGGTCCCATTCGTCCTCCGGGGCGTCGGCAACCGGGCCGACGAGCATCAGCCCGGCGTTGTTGACCACGGTGTCCAGCCGGCCGAGCCGGGCCACGACCCGCTCGACGGCCCCGACCGCCTGCTCCTGGTCCGTCACGTCGGTCGCCACGGCGAGTGCCGTCCCGCCCGCCGCGCGGATCTCCTCGGTCAGGGCGTCGAGCCGTTCCCGCCGCCGGGCCAGCACGGCGACGGCCGCACCGGCCTCGGCGAGCGCTCGCGCGGTGGCCGCGCCGATGCCGCTGCTGGCACCGGTCACCAGGGCCACCGTGCCGGCCAGTCGTCCCGCCATCTGCCGCCTCCTCGCTGCCGGGCCGGCCGGGAGCGCCGCGGCGGCCGGTCCGGTCCGTGTCGGGATGGAAGCCACACCGGCACGGACCACCACCCGGAGGAGTTTCCGGTTAGAGCCTATTCGGAAGAAAGCCCGCTTTGCCGGTGGACGCCCTCAGGGCCGCCCGGATTCCGGCCGATCAGACGGCCCGGGCCGGGCCTCGACCGGTCCGGTGGCCCGCCCGCCGAAGACCGCGAAGCGCCACTCCTTGAAGAAGCAGTCCACATCGACCAGACCGGCGTCGGCGAGCCACCCGCACTGGGCGGTCACCGGCGCCGGGCGGTCGTGCCGCATCCGCTCCCGGGCCCCGGCGATCTCCTCCGCGTCCGAGCCGAGCGCGGTGATCTGTGCGGTCCACACCTCGTCGTAGCGCCGGTCCAGGCCGGGGGTCGGGCCGGCCACCTGCTCGGCGTTGACGAAGACCCCGCCGGGCACCAGGGCGTCGGCCGCGCGCCGGTAGAGCGCCCGCTTGCCGTCGTCGTCGAGGTGGTGGATGGCCAGCGCGGAGACCACCGCGTCGTACCGGCCGGCGGGCAGCGGGTCGGTGAGGTCGGCGAGCACCGTGCGGTGCGGCACGTCGCGGGCCGCGAGGTGGCCCGTGGCCACCGCGAGCATGCCGGGCGCGGCGTCGACCAGGGTCAGCCGGATCCCGGAGACCGCGGCGGCGAGCAGCAGGGAGAGCAGGCCGGTGCCCGCGCCCAGGTCGAGCACCTCCGGGGTCCGCCCGGCCGCGAGGGCGGCCCGCAGCGGCGGCGCCGCCACCTCGACCGCCGTGCCGTAGAAAGCGTCGAAGCAGGGCACCAGCCGGCGCCGGGCCGCGTCGTAGCTGCCCGCCACCGCGTCGAACGCGTCCGCCACACTCATCGCGCCTCCCAATATGCAGGATTGTTGTCCCACATTCTAAACCCCGCCGACGGGTCCGTCACCCCCGTGCGGTGTGAGCCGCTCTTGACAGGACCGAAACAGAAGGGACCCGGACCGGAAACCGCCCGACGGCACGCTTCTCGGACATGACAGACGGTGCGCGCGTCGCGACGCTGCCGGGGGCGCCGCCCCGCGAGGCGGCCACGCACTGCCCGTACTGCGCCCTCCAGTGCGGCATGGTGCTGCGGGAGACCGGCCGGCGGGTCGAGGTGGCTCCCCGCGAGTTCCCCACCAACCGCGGTGGCCTCTGCCAGAAGGGCTGGACCGCGGCGGACCTGCTCGACCACCCGGACCGGCTGACCACCCCGCTGCTACGGGACCGGCCCGGCGCCGAACTACGCCCGGCGAGCTGGGACGAGGCCCTGGACCGGGTGGCCGCCGGCCTCCGCAGCGTCCAGGACCGGTACGGCCGGGACGCGGTCGCCGTCTTCGGCGGTGGCGGGCTGACCAACGAGAAGGCGTACGCGCTCGGCAAGTTCGCCCGGGTGGCGCTGCGCACCCGGCACATCGACTACAACGGACGCTGGTGCATGTCCTCGGCGGCGGCCGCCGGCGTGCGCGCCTTCGGCGTCGACCGGGGGCTGCCGTTCCCCCTCGCCGACCTCGGCCGGGCGGACACCCTGCTGCTGGTCGGCGCCAACCCCGCCGAGACCATGCCACCGCTGCTGCGGCACCTCACCGACCAGCGCGAGCGGGGCGGTCAGCTGATCGTGGTCGACCCCCGGCTGACCGCCACCGCCCGGCACGCCACCCGGCACCTGCAACCGCTGCCCGGCACCGACCTCGCGGTGGCCAACGCGCTGCTGCACATCGCGCTCACCGAGGGCTGGCTCGACCGGGCGTACGTGGCGGAGCGGACCACCGGCTTCGACGAGGTCCGGCGGACCGTCGCCGGATACTGGCCGGCCGAGGTGGAACGCCTCTCCGGGGTCCCGGTGGCCGACCTGGAGGCCACCGCCCGGGCGCTGGCCACCGCGGACCGGGCGATCATCCTCACCGCCCGGGGCGCGGAGCAGCACGCCAAGGGCGTGGACACGGTCACCGCCTTCATCAACCTGGCGCTCGCCCTCGGGCTGCCCGGCCGCCCCGGCTCCGGGTACGGCTGCCTGACCGGACAGGGCAACGGGCAGGGCGGCCGGGAACACGGGCAGAAGGCCGACCAGCTCCCCGGCTACCGGCGGATCGACGACCCGGCGGCCCGGGCGCACGTGGCCGGGGTGTGGGGGGTCGACCCCGAGTCGCTGCCCGGGCCCGGCGTGCCGGCCTACCAGCTGCTCGACTCGCTCGGCACCGCGACCGGCCCCCGGGCACTGCTCGTCTTCGGCTCCAACCCGGTGGTGTCCGCGCCCCGCGCCGCAAGGATCGAGTCCCGGCTGCGCGACCTGGACCTGCTGGTGGTCGCCGACTTCCTGCGCTCCGAGACGGCCGCGCTGGCCGACGTGGTGCTGCCCGTGGCGCAGTGGGCCGAGGAGGACGGCACGATGACCAACCTGGAGGGTCGGGTGCTGCGCCGCCGGGCGCTGCGCGAGCCCCCGCCCGGCGTCCGCACCGACCTGGCCGTCCTCGCCGCCCTCGCCACCCGGATGCAAGGAAGGGCCCCTTCTTATCGCGAAATGCATGACAAGGGGCCCCTCCTAACTCCGGAGGAGGCGTTCCCGGCCGATCCGCGTGCGGTCTTCGCGGAGCTGCGGCGGGCCTCGGCCGGGGGGCCGGCCGACTACGCCGGGGTCACCTGGGACCGGATCGACGCCGACACCGGCGTCTTCTGGCCCTGCCCCGACCCGGCCGGGCCGGACACCCCCCGGCTCTTCGCCGACCGGTTCCCCACCCCGGACGGCCAGGCCCGGTTCCACCCGGTGCGGCACCGGCCGGCCGCCGAGCCGGTCTGCGCCGAGTATCCGCTGCACTTCACCACCGGCCGGGTGCTCGCCCACTACCAGTCCGGCGCGCAGACCCGGCGGGTCGCGGCGCTGCGCCGGGCCGCGCCCGACGGCTTCGTCGAACTGCACCCCGACCTGGCCGGGCGGCTCGGCGTGGCCGACGGGGACGAGGTACGGGTGGTCTCCCGCCGGGGCGAGCTGCGCGCGCCGGCCCGGCTCAGCCCGGCGATCCGGCCGGACACCGTCTTCGCACCGTTCCACTGGCCGGGCGCGGCGCGAGCCAACTCGGTCACCAACGACGCGGTCGACCCGGTCTCCGGGATGCCGGAGTTCAAGATCTGCGCCGTCCGGGTGGAGCGAGCATGAGCGAGCGGGTGGTCATCGTCGGGTACGGGATGGCGGGCGCCCGGCTCGCCGCCGAGCTGCACGCCTTGGACGGGGACCGGAAGGTCACCGTGCTCGGGGCGGAGCCGCACCGGGCGTACAACCGGATCATGCTGTCCAGCCTGCTGGCCGGGAAGATCGGCGAGCCGGACGTGGAGCTGGCGGAGGTCGCCGGGCAGGGCGTGGACGTGCGGACCGGGGTGGCGGTGACCGCGATCGACCGGGCCGCCCGGGAGGTACGCACCGCCGACGGCGACCGGATCGGCTACGACCACCTGGTCCTCGCCACCGGCAGCCGGGCCGTGGTGCCGCCGTTGCCCGGGCTGGACCCGCCGCCCGACCGGGTGGTCCCGTTCCGCACCCTGGACGACTGCCGGCGGATCCTGGCCGCCGCCCGGGGCGCCCGCAGCGCCCTGGTGCTGGGCGGCGGCCTGCTCGGGCTGGAGGCGGCCCGGGGGCTCGCCGCCCGGGGGCTGGACGTGACCGTCGTGCACCCCATGGGCCACCTGATGGAACGGCAGCTCGACCCGCCCGCCGGGGCGGTCCTCGCCGGCGCCCTCGCCGGGTTGGGGGTCCGGGCCGAACTGGCCGTCGCGGCCACCGCGGTGGCCACCGACGGCGACCGGGTCCGCCTGGACCTCGCCGACGGCCGCGCACTCACCGCCGACCTGCTGGTGCTCTCCTGCGGCGTACGCCCCGACACCACGCTGGCCGCCGACGCCGGGCTGGCCGTGGAGCGGGGTGTGGTGGTGGACGACCGGCTGCGCACCAGCGACCGGCGGATCTCGGCGATCGGCGACTGCGCCCAGCACGACGGGGTGCTGACCGGGCTGGTCGCCCCGGCCTGGGCGCAGGCCCGGGTGGTCGCCGAGGTGCTGGCCGGGACGGACCGGCTGACCCGGTACCGGCCCCGCCCGGTGGTGACCCGGCTGAAGGCGGCCGGCATCGACCTGGCCGCGATGGGTGACGCCACGGCCGCCGGGCCGGCCGACGAGGAGCTGACCTTCGCCAACCCGGCCCGGGGCACGTACGCCCGGCTGCGGATCCGCGGCGAGCGGCTGACCGGCGCGATCCTGCTCGGCGACAACCCGGCGGTGGGCACCGTGGTGCAGCTCTTCGACCGGGGCGCCCCGGTGCCGGCGGACCGGCGCTCGCTGCTGCTCGGGCGGGCGTTCGGCGCCGCCCCGGCCGTCCCCGCCGCCTCCCCGGCGCTGATGCCGGACGCGGCGACGGTGTGCCAGTGCAACGACGTGAGCAAGGGCGCGCTGGTGGCGTGCTGGCGGTCCGGCGCCCGGACGGTCGCGGAGCTCGCCGCGGCGACCCGCGCCACCACCGGCTGCGGCGGGTGCCGGGACGCGGTCGCCGGCATCGCCGACTGGCTCGCCGGGGCGGACCCGGTGGCGGCGACGCGGTGAACACGAGCGGGGAAGCGAGAACGGAGGTGACGCCATGAGCGGCGGCAGGCTGGTGGTCGTCGGCAACGGCATGGTCGGGCAGCGCTTCGTCGAGGCGCTGCGGGCCCGGGACCACGACCGGCGCTGGCAGGTGACGGTGCTCGCTGAGGAGCGGCGGCCGGCGTACGACCGGGTGCGACTGTCGGCCTTCTTCGACGGGGTGAGCGCCGAGGAGCTGAACCTGCACACCCCCGACGACGGCGTGGAGCTGCGGCTGGGCGAGCCGGTCCTCGGGATCGACCGGGAGCGGCGGGTGGTGCGCACCGCGGCCGGCGAGCACCCGTACGACGCCCTGGTGCTGGCCACCGGCTCGTACCCCTTCGTGCCCCCGGTCGACGGCACCGACCTGCCGGGGGTGTTCGGCTACCGGACGCTGGACGACCTGACGGCGATCCGGGCGCACGCCGAGGGGCGCCGGGCCGGGGCGGTCATCGGCGGCGGCCTGCTCGGCCTGGAGGCGGCGAACGCGCTGCGCCTGCTCGGGCTGGCGACCAGCGTGGTCGAGTTCGCGCCCCGGCTGATGCCGGTGCAGGTGGACGAGTCGGGCGGGGCGATGCTCTGCCGCTACGTCGAGGAGCTGGGCGTCACCCCGTACCTCGGGGTGGCCACCAGCGCGCTGCGCCCCGGCCCGGTCGGCAGGGTCGCCGCGCTGGCGCTCGGCGAGGGCCGCACGGTCGCCGCCGAC
>NZ_JBSGJR010000073.1:0-17660 GCF_053605645.1 Micromonospora sp. NPDC003776 | reverse complement strand
GCCGCGCTGGTCGCGGTGGAGCCGGGCACCGGCCGGGTGCTGGGCTACTACGGCGGCAACGGCGGCGCGAGCGGCGCCGACTACGCCGGCTGGTATGGTGATCCGGACCGGACCCACCACCGTGGTGTCGGTCAGGAAGACCCCGGCCGCGCCGGTGGCGTCGACCGGGCCGGTGATCCACGAGCCGGTCGCGATCAGCGTCCCGCCCGCCCGGACCCGGACCGGGCCGGTCACCGTGGCGTCCCGCAGGCAGGTCACCCCGGACACCACCAGTTGGCCGCTGTGCTCACCGGTCACGGTCGGGTACACCCGCTCGCCGTCCACCAGGTTCTCGACTCCCTGCCCGTCCAGCAGCAGGGGGATCAGCCCCCGCTCCGGCTGGGCCAGCGGCACCACGTACCCGTCGGCGACCTTGACCACCTTGTGTCCGTGCGCGGCGAGCCGCTGGGCCACGGTGGTGCGCTGGCCGGCGGGGCCGTCGGTGCGCTCGCCGTGGTACTGCTCCTCGGTGAGCTTGTACGCGCACGGCACGTCGTCGAGGATCTGGCCGTCCTTCGGCGCGTCGAGCGGCGGCGGGGCCTCACCGGGGTGCGGCGCCGGGTACGCCTCGATCGGCCGGGAGCCGCGGAAGACGATCCGGCCGGTGTTCGACACCTGGAAGGTGATCGCGTCCGCCCGGGCCGAGGTGATCTCCTTGAGGTTCGCCCGGTGGTAGTCGAGGAACTGGTTGAAGGTCCACATCGCGGAGTAGGCCTTGCGCCGGCGGTTGTTGGCCGTGTTGCCCTCGTCCGGCCGGGTGGTGCCGCCGGAGCTGCGCAGCTCCAGCAGCGAGTTGACGACGTTCTTGAGGCCGAGGGTGTTGCGCAGGATCGTCTCCTCGCTCAGGCCCACGTTGCCGCCGCCGTTGCACCCGTACGGGCAGGGCCACCAGCCGTCCTTCGCGCCCTGGGTGTACATGTGGCCCTCGATCATGTGCTGCGACTCGTCGAAGATCGACTGGGCCACGTTCTGGTGCCGCGGGGGCAGCATCGGCAGGTCGCCGGCGCTGGAGTTGCCGAACTCGTGCCCGTCGTAGCCGGCCACCGGGCGGTAGTCGCGCAGCATCCGGACCAGCGCGAACGTCTCCGGCTGGCGGATCAGCGAGTAGTCGCGGTTGAGGTCCTGGCCGGTGGAGTTGCCCCGGGTGTTGGCCGCCCGGCCGTCCCCGTTGATGGTCGGCACGATCAGGACGGTGGTGTGCGACAGCAGGTCGATCGTCCGGGCGTCGGTGCTGAAGGCCAGCTTGCGCGCCATGATCAGGCAGCCCTCGCGGTCACCGGGCTCGTTGCCGTGCACGTTGCAGTTGATCATCAGCGGCGAGGTCGCGGCCACCGCCGCCGGGGTGGCCGGCGGGGTCGGGTAGCCGATGACGAACATGTTGATCGGCCGCCCGAGCGCGGTCCGGCCGATCTCGGTGACCCGGACGCGGTCGCTCAGCTCGTCGATCGCCGCGGTGTAGGCGTACTCGTCGACGTCGCTGGTGTACTGCGCGGCGAGGCTGGTCTCCCACTGCGTCCGGAGGTTCTCGCCCGGCACGTTCGGGTCGCCCCACGGGGCCGAGGTGGTGCCGGACACCGGCTCGGAGTACGGCTGCGCGGTGGTCCCGAAGCGGGCGCGTACCCGCCACTGGAACCTCGCCCCCGGGTTGAACCCGGCGTCGGCGAAGGTCGGCGAGGAGTTGTTGATCTGGCGGTTGGGCCGCCAGACACCGGTGATCACGGACGGGCCGGTGGCCGACTCGTCGGCGGCGACCGGGGTGCGCTCGATCTGGTAGTCGGTGGCGCCCTCGACCGGCGTCCAGGCGAGGGTGGCGTAGCCGTCGCCCTGGATGACCGTGAGGCCGTGGACCTGGTTCGGCTCGTCGGCGGCCGGGTCGGCCTGCGCGGGTACGGCTCCGATGACCGCCGCGAGGGCCGCGGCGAGCAGGACGGAGAGGAGGGCCGTCGTCCGTCTGTCTCTCATGGAAGCTCCAGAACAGTGGGATGACACGGGTGCGGACAGCACATGCCAACCACCCCGTCCGCGGTCGACGGCGGGCGAATTCTTGAGGTTGATCTGAGGATGCGGCGGTGAACCCCGCCGGTCAGCTCGCCCGCAGCCGGTAGCCCACCCCGCGTACGGTCTCCACCAGCCCGGCGTCGTCGAGCTTGCCGCGCAGCGCCGCCACGTGGACGTCGAGGGTGTGCCCGGAGTTCCAGGTGCTCTGCCAGACGTCCATCAGCAGCCGTTCCCGGGACACGACCGTCCCCGCCTGCCGGGCCAGCGCCATCAGCAGTTCGAACTCCTTACGGGTCAGGCTCAGCTCCCGGCCGGACAACCAGACCCGCCGGGCGTTCAGGTCGACCCGCAGGTCACCGACCTCCAGCGCCTCCTCGACCCGCGCGTTGCGGGTCGTCCGGCGCAGCACCGCCTCGATCCGGGCCTGCAGTTCGGCCATCGAGAACGGCTTCACGACGTAGTCGTCGGCGCCCGCCCGCAGCCCGGCCACCCGGTCCCGCTCCTCGGAGCGGGCGGTCACCGCGATGATGGCGACGTCCTCGTCGCGCCGGCGGATCCGCCGGCACAGCTCCAGGCCATCCTGATCCGGCAGGTTGAGGTCGAGCAGGACGAGGTCGACCGGACCGGCGGCGGTGGCCTCCGAGACGGTGGTGGCCGCGATGACCGCGAAGCCCCGACGGCGCAGCGCCGAGGCCAGTGCGGACGCGACGCGCAGGTCGTCTTCCACCAGAAGCACCCGCACGCGCGTCTCCTCGGCCCTCGTCCCGACGGGGTCCACGCGAGTCTTCCCGATGGACACCGGGCGCGACCAGCCTGGACAGAAGATCACGACCACCGGACGACCCGGGTCGAGCCGTCTCGGTGACCCGGCGGCCCCGTCCGCCCGCCTCAGTGATCCACTCCGACTGCGGCATCCCGGGCTGTCGTACGCGGTGGAAGCCGCGGGATGCCGCAAGCCGAGTGGATCATCGCGGGCCGCCCGGCCCCCGGACGTCAGCGCAGGCCGGCGGCGGCGAGGAGGTTGCCCTCCGGGAGGGCGGGCAGGGCCCGGCCGGCGGCCATCCGCTGCTCGGCCCGGGCGGCGGTGAACGCCGGGTCGCCCGCGATCGCGGCGGCGTACGTGGCCGCGGTGCGGGACGCGATCGCCGACCAGCCGTACTGCTCGTGGACCATGGCGCGGGCGCGCCGGGCGAGGGCCCGGGCGCGGTCCCGGTCCGACAGCAGCGCGTGCACCGCCTCGGTGAGCCCGTCCGGGTCCTGCGGGGCGAACGTCATGCCGGTGACCCCCGGCTCGACGATCTCGGCGAGCCCGCCGG
Source organism: Micromonospora sp. NPDC003776 (assembly GCF_053605645.1). Classification (NCBI taxonomy): domain Bacteria; kingdom Bacillati; phylum Actinomycetota; class Actinomycetes; order Micromonosporales; family Micromonosporaceae; genus Micromonospora; species Micromonospora sp. NPDC003776. The sequence continues at coordinate 14,307 of NZ_JBSGJR010000073.1, read as the reverse complement.
TGCGCGAAACGGCCAGGGGCGCGCCGGCCGCCGCGCCCTCCAGGGCGACCATGCCGAAGGGTTCGTAGATGCTCGGCACCGCGAAGCAGTCGGAGGCGGCCATCACGGCGGGCAGGTCCGCGCCTCCGAGGAACCCCGGCATGCTGACGGTGCCGCCCAGGCCGAGCCGGTGCACCTCGGCCTCCAGGGCCGGCTTGTACGGGCCGTCGCCCACCACCACCGCGCGCAGCCCGGGGTGCCGCTCCCGCAGCCGGGGGAGCCCGGCGAGCAGGTGCTGCACGCCCTTCTCGTAGACCAGCCGGCCGGCGAAGGTGATCAGCGGACCGTCGCCGGCGTACCGGGCGCGGGCGGCGGCGATCGCCTTCGCGGGCACCCGCCAGCGCTGCGGCTCGACCCCGTTGGGCACCACGTCGACCCGCGCGCCGGGCACGCCGAACAGCGCGGTCACCTCGTCGCGCATGTAGCCGGAGCAGACGATCACCCGGCCGGACTCGGCGGCCAGCCAGTGCTCGACGCCGTGGATGGTCCGGTTCATCTCCTCGGGCAGCCAGCCCTGGTGCCGGCCCGCCTCGGTGGCGTGGATGGTGCTGACCAGCGGGACGTCCAGGTGCTCGCGCAGCGTCATGGCGGTGTGCGCGACCAGCCAGTCGTGGGCGTGGATGACGTCGTAGCCGCCGGACTCGGCGGCGCGCAGCGCGGCCCGGGTGAGGGTGTGGTTGAACGCCATGGTCCAGGCCAGCAGCGAGCCGGTGGCGAGCGGGAAGGTGACCGGGTCCTCGGCGGCGCGGACGATCCGGACACCGTCGGCGTACTCCTCCAGGGGCGCGCCCTCGGCGTGGCGGGTGACGACGGTGACCTCGTGGCCGGCGGCGGCCAGCGCGACGGAGAGGGCGTGTACGTGGCGGCCGAGGCCGCCGACGAGCACCGGCGGGTACTCCCACGACAGCATGAGGATGCGCCGGGTCCGGGGCGGCGTGCCGTTCTGCTGCGGGATGGTGGGGCGGGAGGTGAGGGTGGGCCGGTGGGTCCGGTCTGTCGCGGTGGCGGGCTGCTCGCCGACCCGCAGGGTGGTCACATCAATCTCCGTCCATGCATGCTGGGACGCGCCGGCGACACTGGCGGCGTGGGAAGCGTGGTGAGGGTGGCCGAGAGGCCGAGTGGACCCGTGCGGGCGCGCGCGTCCACGAACAAGGAAACGCCAACTCCCGCCGACCCGCATCTCGAAAAGGGCGTTCGTGACGGAAGACACCCGAAGGGCCAGTCGGGGCCAGGTGGGTGGATTCGGGTTACGGTCCGAACGGATGGATTGGCGGACGGTAGGGCGGGGCATTAGCGGCGTGCGCACCGGCGGTCCACCCGTCCGGTGCGCTCATGATCATGGCCGAAGGAGCGACATGCAGGTCTGGCCGGGCGAGAGCTATCCCCTCGGTGCCACGTACGACGGGATGGGAACCAACTTCGCGATCTTCTCAGAGGTGGCGGAGAAGATTGAGCTCTGCCTGTTCGACGAGTGGGACACCGGCGCCGAGCTCCGGGTCGAGCTGCGCGAGGTCGACGCGTACGTCTGGCACGCGTACCTCCCGGGGATCGAGCCCGGCCAGCGGTACGGCTACCGGGTGCACGGCCCGTGGGACCCGGCCAACGGGCTGCGGTGCAACCCGCACAAGCTGCTGCTCGACCCCTACGCCAAGGCGGTCGACGGGGAGATCACCTGGGACCCGGCGGTCTACGACTACGAGATGGGCGGCGACCCGGACCGGCGCAACGAGACCGACTCGGCGCCGTTCATGCCCAAGTCGGTGGTGGTGAACCCGTACTTCGACTGGGGCAACGACAAGCCGCCGCGCACCCCGTACCACCACTCGGTGATCTACGAGGCGCACGTGCGCGGGCTGACCATGCGCCACCCCGGCATCCCGGAGGAGCTGCGCGGCACGTACGCGGCCATCGCCTCCCCGGTGATGATCGACTACTTCAAGCGGCTCGGGGTGACGGCGGTCGAGCTGATGCCGGTGCACGAGTTCGTGCACGACCACCGCCTGGCCGACCTCGGCCTGCGCAACTACTGGGGCTACAACACCATCGGCTTCTTCGCCCCGCACCACGGCTACTCGGCGCTCGGCCGGCTCGGCCAGCAGGTGCAGGAGTTCCGCGGCATGATCAAGGCGCTGCACGCGGCCGGCATCGAGGTCATCCTCGACGTGGTCTACAACCACACCGCCGAGGGCAACCACCTCGGCCCCTCGCTGAGCTTCAAGGGCATCGACACCCCGAGCTACTACCGGCTCTCCGAGGAGGACCGGCGCTACTTCGTCGACTACACCGGCACCGGCAACAGCCTCAACGTGCGCAGCCCGCACTCGCTCCAGCTGATCATGGACTCGCTGCGCTACTGGGTCACCGAGATGCACGTCGACGGCTTCCGGTTCGACCTCGCCGCCACCCTGGCCCGCGAGTTCTACGAGGTCGACCGCCTCTCCACCTTCTTCGAGGTGGTGCAGCAGGACCCGGTGGTCGGCCGGGTCAAGCTGATCGCCGAGCCGTGGGACGTCGGGCCGGGCGGCTACCAGGTCGGCAACTTCCCGCCGCAGTGGACCGAGTGGAACGGCAAGTACCGGGACACGGTGCGGGACTTCTGGCGCGGGGAGCCGAACACGCTGGCCGAGTTCGCCTCCCGGATCTCCGGCTCCGCGGACCTGTACCAGGACGACGGGCGCCGCCCGTTCCACAGCATCAACTTCGTCACCTGCCACGACGGATTCACCCTCAACGACCTGGTCTCGTACAACGACAAGCACAACGAGGCCAACGGCGAGGAGAACCGGGACGGCGAGAGCCACAACCGCTCCTGGAACTGCGGCGTCGAGGGGGAGACCGACGACCCCGGCGTGCTCGCCCTGCGCGCCCGGCAGCGGCGCAACTTCCTGGCCACCCTGATCCTGTCCCAGGGCGTGCCGATGATCGGCCACGGCGACGAGCTGGGCCGCACCCAGCACGGCAACAACAACGCCTACTGCCAGGACAGCGAGCTGGCCTGGGTCGACTGGGAGCGGGCCGACGAGGAGCTGCTCGCGTTCGTGCAGCGACTCACCGAGTTCCGCGGGCGGCACCGGGTGTTCCAGCGGCGCCGCTTCTTCACCGGGCTGCCGGTGGGCGGACGGGCCGCCGGCTCCGCCCTGCCCGACCTGGCCTGGTACACCCCCGACGGTCGGGAGATGACCGGCGAGGACTGGGGCAACGACTTCGGTCGCTCGGTGGCCCTCTTCGTCAACGGCGATGGCATCCCGGAGCGCGGCCAGTACGGCCAGCGCCACCGGGACGACTCGTTCCTGCTGCTGTTCAACGCGCACGACGCGCCGCTGGACTTCACCCTGCCACCGGCGGAGTTCGGGCAGCGGTGGGAGCTGGTCATCAACACCGCGGAACCGGATCCGGAGAAGAGCACGGTGGTCGAGGCGGGCGGCAGCGTCTGCGTACCCGATCGCTCGCTCCTGGTCCTGGAGAGGACGGCCTGAACATGCCGGACACCGCCCGGTCGACCTACCGGGTTCAGGTGCGGCCCGGCTTCGACCTCGACGCCACCGCCGGGCTCGCCGACTACCTGCGCGACCTGGGCGTCACCCACCTCTACAGCGCGCCGCTGCTGGCCGCCACCCCGGGCTCGGCGCACGGCTACGACGTGGTCGACCACCGGGCCGTCAACCCGGAACTCGGTGGCGAGGGCGGCCGGCAGCGCCTGGTCCGGGCGCTGCGCGCGGCCGGGCTCGGCCTGGTCGTGGACATCGTCCCCAACCACGCCGGGGTCGCCCGGCCGGAGGCCAACCCGGCCTGGTGGGACGTGCTGCGCCGAGGACGCGAATCCGCGTACGCGGACTGGTTCGACATCGACTGGGACCGCGGCCGGCTGCTGCTGCCGGTGCTCGCCGACACCCCGGAGGCGCTCGACGACCTCAAGGTGGTCGACGGGGAGCTGCGCTACCACGAGCACCGTTTCCCGATCGCCGACGGCACCGGCGACGGCACCCCCCGCCAGGTGCACGACCGGCAGCACTACGAGATGGTCAACTGGCGCCGCGGCGACACCGAGCTGACGTACCGGCGGTTCTTCGCCGTCTCCGACCTGGCCGGGCTGCGGGTGGAGGACCCGGAGGTGTTCCGCGCCACGCACGCGGAGATCCTGCGCTGGGCTGCGGCGGGCGACCTGGCCGGCATCCGGGTCGACCACCCGGACGGGCTGCGCGACCCGGCCGGCTACCTGGCCCGGCTGCGCGCCGCCGCCCCGGACGCCTGGCTGGTGGTGGAGAAGATCCTCGAGTACGGCGAGGAGCTGCCGGACTGGCCGGTGGACGGCACCACCGGCTACGACGCGCTGGCCGCCGCCGGTGGGCTCTTCGTGGACCCGGACGCCGAGGGGGACTTCACCGCCCTGGACACCCGGCTGACCGGGCGGCGCACCTCCTGGCCGGAGCTGACCCACCGCACCAAGCTCGAGGCCGCCACCCGGCTGCTCGCCGCCGAGCTGAGCCGGCTCGCCGCGCTGGTGCCCGAACTGCCCCCCGAGCAGGCCCGGGCGGCCCTGGCCGAGCTGGCCGCCTGCTTCCCGGTCTACCGGGGCTACCCGCCGGAGGGCGCCCGGCACCTCGCCGCCGCCCGGTCCGAGGCCGGCCGGCGCCGCCCCGACCTGACCGCCGTCCTGGACGCGGTCACCGCCCGGCTGCGCGACCCCGGGCACGAGCTGGCCGCCCGGTTCCCACAGCTCACCGGCGCGGTCATGGCCAAGGGTGTGGAGGACACGGCGTACTACCGGTGGAGCCGGTTCGTCGCGCTCAACGAGGTCGGCGGCAGCCCGGCCCACTTCGGCGTGCCGCCGGCCGAGTTCCACCGCTTCGCCGCCGCCCGGCAGGTGCGTTGGCCGGCCAGCATGACCACGCTCTCCACCCACGACACCAAGCGCGGCGAGGACGTCCGGGCCCGGCTCGCCGTGCTGTCCGAGCTGCCGCGGCGCTGGGCCGAGCGGGTGGGGGACTGGATGTCCCGGGCGCCGTTGGCCGACCCGGCCTTCGCTCATCTGCTCTGGCAGACCGCCGTCGGCGCCTGGCCGATCGAGCGGGAGCGGCTGCACGCGTACGCGGAGAAGGCCGCCCGGGAGGCGTCGGTGGCGACCAGCTGGGCGGACCCCGACCCGGCCTTCGAGCGCGAACTGCACGCCCTGGTCGACCGGATGTACGACGACCCGGACCTGCACGGCGAGATCAACGCCTTCGTCGCCGACATCACCCCGGCGGGCTGGTCCAACTCGCTCGGGCAGAAGCTGGTGCAGCTCGCCATGCCCGGCGTGCCCGACACCTACCAGGGCACCGAGCTCTGGGAGAACTCGCTGGTCGACCCGGACAACCGGCGCCCGGTCGACTTCGCCGTACGCCGGGAGCTGCTGGCCCGGCTCGACGCCGGCGAGCGGCCGGCGGTGGCCGCGGACGGCGCGGCCAAGCTGCTCGTGGTGTCCCGGGCGCTGCGGCTGCGGCGGGACCACCCCGAGCTGTTCACCGGCTACCGCCCGGTGCCGGCGCACGGCCCGGCCGGCGCGCACGCGGTGGCCTTCGACCGGGGCGGCGCGATCGCGGTCGCGACCCGGCTGCCGCTGCGGCTGGCCCGGGCCGGCGGCTGGCGCGACACGAGACTGTCGATTTCTGTTCATCGGGTTACGGACATGTTCACCGGTCGGGTCTACAGTGGGTCTGAGCTGCTCCTGGATGATCTGTTGAGCACCTATCCCGTCGCCCTGCTGGCTCCCGCCGACTCCGTGGAGGCTGCCGCATGACCGAGTTCGCGGTGTGGGCGCCCGAGGCCCACCGGGTCCGGCTGCGCCTGCCCGGCGTCGCCGACCACGACATGCGTCCGGGCCCCGGCGGCTGGTGGCGGGTCGAGGTGCCCGGCACCGGACCGGGCACCGACTACACCTATCTCCTCGACGACGACGAGCAGGCCCTGCCCGATCCCCGGTCGGCGTGGCAGCCGGCCGGCGTGCACGGGCCGAGCCGGGTCTACGACCACGGCGCCTTCCGCTGGACCGACCAGGGCTGGACCGGCCGGCAACTGCCCGGCAGCGTCCTCTACGAGCTGCACGTGGGCACCTTCACCCCGGAGGGCACCTTCGACGCCGCCATCGATCGCCTGGACCACCTGGTCGAGCTGGGTGTCGACCTGATCGAGCTGCTGCCGGTCAACGCCTTCAACGGCGAGCGCAACTGGGGCTACGACGGGGTCTGCTGGTACGCGCCGCACCAGCCGTACGGCGGCCCGGACGGACTCAAGCGCCTGGTCGACGCCGCGCACGCCAAGGGGCTGGGGGTGATCCTCGACGTCGTCTACAACCATTTCGGGCCCTCCGGGGCCTACGCGCCGATGTTCGCGCCGTACCTCGCCGAGCAGAACAACCCCTGGGGCCGCACCGTTAACCTCGACGGCCCGCACTCCGACGGGGTGCGCCGCTACATCATCGACAGCGTGCTGATGTGGCTGCGCGACTACCACGTCGACGGGCTCCGGCTGGACGCCGTGCACGCCATGCCCGACTCCCGGGCCACCCACCTGCTGGAGCAGATGGCGGCCGACGTCGAGGCGCTCTCCACCCACCTCGGCCGACCGCTGTCCCTGATCGCCGAGTCCGACCTCAACGACCCCCGCCTGATCACCCCGCGGGAGGCCGGCGGGTACGGCCTGCACGCGCAGTGGAACGACGACGCGCACCACGCGCTGCACACCCTGCTGACCGGGGAACGGCAGGGCTACTACGGGGACTTCGGCTCCCTCGAATGCCTGACCGACGTGCTCACCGGCGCCTTCTTCCACGCCGGCACCTGGTCCAGCTTCCGCAACCGCAGCCACGGCCGGCCGGTCGACCGGCAGCGGACGCCCGGCCACCGGTTCGTGGCGTACCTGCAGAACCACGACCAGGTCGGCAATCGGGCCACCGGCGACCGGATCTCCGCCACCCTGTCGGCCGGGCTGCTGCGGGTCGGCGCCACCCTGCTGATGACCGCGCCCTTCACCCCGATGCTGTTCATGGGGGAGGAGTGGGCGGCGAGCACCCCCTGGCAGTTCTTCACCAGCCATCCCGAGCCGGAGTTGGCGGCCGCGGTGGCCACCGGGCGGAAGCGGGAGTTCGCCGCGCACGGCTGGCCGCCGGGGGAGGTGCCCGACCCGCAGGACCCGCAGACCTTCCTCCGCTCCCGGCTGGACTGGGCCGAGCTGGACAAGCCCGAGCACCGGGAGATGTACGACTTCTACCGGCGGCTGATCGCCCTGCGCAAGCGCCGGCCGGACCTGTCCGACCCCCGGCTCGGCCAGGTCGAGGTCCGGCACGGCGACCAGTTCCTGCTGATGCGCCGGGGCGAGTGCCTGGTGGTGGCGAACCTGGCCGGCAAGCCGCAGCGGATCAACCTGCCTGGTGTGGTGCGCAGCGTGCTGCTCGCCACCGAGAGCGGGGTGACGGTGATGCGGGACGGCCTCGAGCTGCCGGCCGAGTCGGCCGCGATCGTGGCGCTCTGACCCTGCCGTGACCCCATATCCGCCAGCGTCGATCGGCAGGGTGCACGAGTCGGACGGCGCGAGTGTCCGCCCGAACCCGCTCTGACCCTCCGGCGGCCGCCCAGAACTCCGGGGGCAGCTCGTCCACCCCTCGGGCCGGCGCGTCGTACTCGTCGGCGACGGGCAGCAGGGCCGCGCAGGTCGGGTCGCCGTCGGCGGATCACGTCCGCGTTCAACCGGGCCCGCGCGGCGACCACCGCGCCGAAGGCCACTCGGTCGCCGTCGTAGCCGTACGCCGGCGCCCACGGCTGCGCCGGCCGGGGCATCCGGATTTCGGCCCGCTCGTCACCCGACCGCGTGGCCGGTTTCGGCAGGCTGCCGGCGGTTACTCTCCGCCTTCGTTGCCTCAATCACGGACGATGACGGTCTTGTTCCGCCCCGGCACCTGCCTGCACTGCCCTTTGCTCTGCTTCAACCCACGCAACACCGCCCTGAGCTGCTGCGATGTGATCGGTGGTGACCCCGAGTGCGACGGGCCCCTGATCACGCAGCGTGCCTGTTGCGCCGGTTGAAGCAGAGCAAAGGCGGCGCGGGGGTCGGTGCCGGGACGGCGGCAGGTCGCTCCGTGTGATGATCGATGGCCGCAGCCCGAGCCGGAGCCGGCGTCGGCCGGAAGCAAGTCCTGCTGCCTCAGGGCAGCGGCCACTCGTGGACCGGGCGGTTGCTGTGCATCAGGTCGACGTAGTGGCGGACCACCTCGCGCAGCGCCTCCGGCCGGTCCAGGTGGTCGGCGGACTCCAGCCGGTGCAGGGTCTCCACCTGCCAGGTGGCGCCGTTGCGCCCGGTCAGGCAGCGCTGCTCGATGATCCCGAGCAGCCGGTCCCGCTCGCCCGGATCGAGGCCCCACCGGTCCAACCCGTGGTACGCCAGCGGCAGCAGCCGGCGCAGCACCAGTTCGGTCACCGGCAGGTAACCCAGCCCCGGCCAGAACACCTGGGCGTCGATGCCGTGCCGGGCGCAGGTGTTGAAGTTCTCCTCGGCGGCGCTGAACGACATCTGCGACCACAGCGGCCGGTCCGACTCGGCGAGGGCCCGGACCAGGCCGAAGTAGAAGGCGCCGTTGGCGACCGTGTCCACCACGGTCGGTCCGGCCGGCAGCACCCGGTTCTCGACCCGCAGGTGCGGGCGGCCCTTCAGCACGTCGTACACCGGGCGGTTCCAGCGGTAGATGGTGCCGTTGTGCAGCCGCAGCTCGGCGAGCTTGGGCACCTCGCCGGCGGCCAGCGCCCGCGCCGGGTCCTCCGCATCGCAGACCGGCAGCAGCGCCGGGAAGTAGCGCACGTTCTCCTCGAAGAGGTCGAACACGCTGGTGATCCAGCGTTCCCCGAACCAGACCCGCGGGCGTACCCCCTGGGCCTTGATCTCCTCGGAGCGGGTGTCGGTGGCCTGCTGGAACAGCGGGATCCGGGTCTCCCGCCACAGCTCGCGGCCGAAGAACAGCGGCGAGTTCGCGCCGAGCGCGACCTGCACCCCGGCGATCGCCTGGGCGGCGTTCCAGTGGTCGGCGAACTGGGCGGGGCTCACCTGGAGGTGGAACTGGGTGCTGGTGCAGGCCGCCTCGGGGGTGATGGTGTCGGCGGTGGTGGCCAGCCGTTCCACCCCGCTGATCGAGATCGGCAGGTCCTCACCGCGGGCGGCGAAGATCTGCTCGTTGAGCAACTCGTAGCGGGGGTTCGCCGAGAGGGTGGCGGCGGTCAGGTGCTCGGGCCGCAGGGTGGGCAGGATGCCGATCATCACCATGTGCGCGTCGACCGTACGGGCCTTCTCCTCGGCCGCGTTCAGGCTGGCCCGTACGTGCTCCTCGAACTGTGCGGTGCCCTTGCCGGCGAGCCGGCGGGGCGCCACGTTGATCTCCACGTTGAACTGTCCCAGCTCCGTCTGGAAGCTTGGGTCGGCGACCGCGGCGAGCACGTCGGCGTTGCGCATGGCGGGCTGGGCGTCGTCGTCGACCAGGTTCAGTTCGATCTCCAGCCCGGTCATCGGCCGCTCCACGTCGAAGCGCGACTCGCGCAGCATCTCGGCGAAGACGTCCAGGCAGCGCCGTACCTTCTCCCGGTAGCGGGCCCGGTCCTCCCGGCTGAAGGTCCGCGCGCCGACGTCCTCGCCCATGGTCACCGCCCTGTCACCGCTGGTTTCCCTAACCTCGCACGGGACGGCGGGGCAGGGAAGGCCCGATGGACCTTTTATCTACCCAACGATGGGCCCGGTGATCCCTCTCGCGGGCCCGGCGTCAGCCGGCGAGGAAGTCGCCCAGCAGGGCAGCCAGTTCCCGCGGCGCCTCCTCGGCCATGTGGTGGCCCGACGGCACCGACGCGGCCCGGACGTCGTCGGCCCAGTCCCGCCAGATCGCCGCCGGATCGCCGTACAGGTCCACCATGTCGTCCCGCTCGGACCAGACGAAGAGCACCGGGCAACCGATGCGCCGCCCGGCGGCCCGGTCCGCGTCGTCCGCGGCCCGGTCGGGGCCGAGCCCGGCCCGGTAGTCCTCGCACATCGCGTGCACGGTGGCCGGGTCGTGGATGGCCCGCCGGTAGTCGGCGTACGCCTCCGCGCCCATGGCCTCCGGCGAGCCGCCGTACCAGGCGTCGGGGTCGGCGTTGATCACCCGCTCGGCCGGCTTGGCGAGCTGCCCGAGGAAGAACCAGTGCCACCAGCGGGCCGCGAACCCGGCGTCGCAGCGGGCCAGGGCCTCGCCGATCGGCACCCCGTCGAGCACCCCGAGCCGGGTCACCCGGTCCGGGTGGTCCAGCGCGGTCCGCATCGCCACGTACGCGCCCCGGTCGTGGCCGACCACCGCGGCCCGCGGGTGGCCGAGCGCGTCGAGCAGCGCGACCACGTCGGCGGCCATGGCCCGTTTGGCGTACGTGGTGTGCGCCGGGTCGCTCGGTGGCTTCGACGAGCCGCCGTAGCCGCGCAGGTCCGGGCAGATCACCGTGTGCCGGGCGGCGAGCAGCGGGGCGACCCGGTGCCAGGTGGCGTGGGTACGCGGGTGCCCGTGCAGCAGCACCACCGGCGGCCCGGAACCGCCGTGCCGGACCCGTAACCGGACCGGGCCGACGTCGATCTCGTCGAGGGTGAAACCGGCGAACATGGACCCAGCGGTGCCCGGGCGCCCCGGGACGGAAACCTCAGGTCAGCACCGACCAGGCGGCGAGCCCCAGCACCAACAGCGCGCCCAGGGCCGCCTGCAGGAGCAACGGCGGGCCCAGGTGGGACCAGACCGTCGCGGTCCGCGGCGTCAGCAGCTGCCCCGTGGTCAGGTTGACGATCCGCTCGATCCGCGGCGGCAGGTCCGCGTCGCGCTGCGGGCGCAGGGTGAGCTGCACCTGGTCCCCGGGGTGCAGGGCGCTCTGCGGCAGGTGGCCGTGCAGCTCCACCTCCACCAGCCGGTCCGCGGTGTCCCGGACCCGGACCGGGGTGACCAGGAACTCGGGGCCCTTCTTCAGCTCCTTGAAGCTGCGCCGGGCACCCCCGCCGCCGCTGCTGAGCAGCGCCCGGGCCACCCGCATCAGCAGCCCCGCCACCCCGGCTGCGGTGAGCACCGCGACCAGGACGGGCTGCCCGACCCGCACCTCGCGGGCGTACCCCTCCATCAGCCGGACCAGCCGGCCGGTGACGATGCGTTCCGCCGGCCGGACGACGCGCCGGGTGTGCAGCTCCGTGTCCATGTTCACCACCCAGAGTCCCGTTCCGTTCACCGATGGTATCGGCCCTTCGGGTTGAACGACGTGAATGAACTCCGGTCACGCACCCGGCCGGCCAGGTGACATCCCGGGCGGCCTGGGTATGCGTGCGGCCGAGCTGGAAAGGGGTCGAGCATGCAGCTGTCCTTCCTGCGCCCGCTCTACGACCGTCCGGGGCCGTGGTGTTCGGTGTACCTGGACGCCTCCCGGGACACCCACGACTCGCGTCCCCAGGTGGACCTGCGGTGGCGGTCCCTCAAGGGGCACCTGCTGGAGCAGGGTGGCGACCCGGTGACCATCGACGCGGTCGAGGAGGTCGTGCGCCGGCACGACCCGATGCCGGGGGACTACGGCATCGCCGTCTTCGCCAATCGGGGTCGGGTGGTGCTGACCGAATACCTCTCCGCACCGCCGCTGCGGGACCTCGCCACCTGGTCCGCCCTGCCGCACACCATGCCGCTGGTCGCCCAGCGCGGCGAGCAGATCGCCTGGGTGCGGGTACTGGCCGACCGGACCGGGGCCGACGCGGTCGCCGTCAGCGCCGGCGGGGTGCCCCGCCGGGCCACCATCAAGGGACGGGAGAGCTGGCAGCTGCGCCGGGTGCAGCCGGGCGGCTGGTCGCAGTCGCGCTACCAGCGCGCGGCGATGGAGGCGTGGCACCACAACGCCGGCGACGCCGCCGCGGCCACCGCCGAGCTGGCCGACAAGGTGGGCGCGGACGTGGTGGTGGTGGCCGGGGACATCCGGGCCACCGGGATGATCGCCGCCCAGCTCCCCGAGCGCTGGCAGGACGTGCTGGTCCGCACCGACGCCGGCTCCCGCAACGTGGGCGCCGACGACACGCTGATGGACGATCTCACGGTGCAGACCGTGGCGGAGGTCGCCGACCAGCGGATCGCCGCCGCCTTGGACCGCTTCGGTCTGCAGGAGGACGTCGGGGCCGGTCTGGACGCGGTCGTCTCCGCCCTGCAACGCAACCAGGTCGACACCATGCTGATCGTGGACGACCCGGCCGCCGACGGGGAGCTCTGGGTGGGTCCCGAGCCGACCGAGATCGCCACCGATCCGCAGCAGTTGGCCGCGATGTCGGTGGCCGACCCGCAACGGGTCCGCGCCGACGCCGCGTTGCTGCGCGCGCTGGTCGGCACCGACGCCGAGCTCACCGTGCTCGCACCCGAGGAGGCGCCGGAACTCACCGACGGGGTCGGCGCGGTGCTCCGGTACGTCGACGCGAGCACGCCCGGGCGGGGCAATGCCTGACCGTACGGTGGCCGACCTGGTCGTCGAGCGCCTGCGTGCCTGGCGGGTGCCGCGGGCGTTCGGCTATCCGGGAGCCGCGATCGAACCGCTGGTGGCCGCGCTGGACGCCGCCGGCGGTGACCCGGAGTTCATTCCCGCCCGGCACGAGGAGACCGCCGCGTTCATGGCCACCGGCCACGCCAAGTTCACCGGGGAGATCGGGGTCTGCCTGGCCACCCAGGGGCCGAGCGCCGTGCACCTGCTCAACGGCCTCTACGACGCCAAGCTGGACAGCAAGCCGGTGGTGGCGATCGTCGGGGAGGACGTCACCGGGCCGCTCGGCGGGGCGCACGAGGAGATCGGGCTGAGCCGCCTCTTCGGCGACGTGTGCAACCAGTTCGTCCGGTACGGGCGGGTGCCCGGCCAGGTGCCGGCGCTGCTCGACCAGGCGTTCCGCACCGCGGCCGCGACCCGCAGCCCGACCTGCGTGGTGCTGCCGCACGCGTTGCAGGTGGCCGCCGTACCGGACCTGCTGCCGCAGACCGCCGGCGTCATGTCCGCGACCCCCGGTGAGCCGCTGGCCCGGGTGCTGCCGCACGAGGGGGACCTGGACGCGGCGGCCTCGCTGCTCGGCACCGGGCAGCGGGTGGCGATCCTGGTCGGGCAGGGGGCGCACGGCGCGGCGGACGAGATCGTCATGCTGGCCGACCGGCTCGGCGCGGGCGTGGCGACGTCGCTGCTCGGCAAGCCCGTGCTGGACGAGCGACTGCCGTACCACACCGGTGTGCTCGGCGAGGTGGGCACGACCGCCGCCGCCCAGCTCATGGGGAGCTGCGACACGCTGCTGCTGGTCGGCACCAACGACCCGTGGACCGACTGGTACCCGCTGCCCGGGCAGGTACGGACCATCCAGATCGACATCGACGGCCGGCGGATCGGGGCCCGCTACCCGGTGGACGTGCCGCTGGTGGGCGACGCGGCCGACACGCTGCGGGCGCTGCTCGGCCGGGTGCCGGACCGGCCCAACCCGCAGTGGCGGAGCGTGGTCGAGACCTCGGTGGACCGCTGGCGGGAGGCCGCCGCCGAGCGGGCCGGGGCCCCGGCCGAGCCGGTGAACCCGCAGCTCGTGGTGCAGGAACTGGCCGCCCGGATGCCGCAGCGGGGGGCCGTCGCGGTGGACGTCGGCTCGGTCATCTACTGGTACGCCCGGCACCTCCAACTGCCCCCGGGGGTCCGGGCGCAGCTCTGCGGCACGCTCGGCTCGATGGGCTGCGCCCTGCCGTACGCGGTGGCCGCCAAGCTGGCCCGCCCCGACGAGCCCGTGCTCGCCCTGCTCGGCGACGGCGCGATGCAGCTCAACGGCCTGGCCGAGCTGATCACCGTGGCGCATCACTGGCAGGAGTGGCGGGATCCCCGGCTGGTGGTGCTGGTGCTCAACAACCGCGACCACTCCGGCATGGGCGGCGGACGGCACCCGACCGGTGCCGTCACCCACCGGCGCCCCGACGTGCCGTACGCCGGCTGGGCCCGGCTGCTCGGCCTGCACGGCGTCCGGGTGGACCGCCCCGAGCTGGTCGGGCCGGCCTGGGACGAGGTCCTCGCCGCCGACCGGCCCAGCGTGCTGGAGGCGGTGGTCGACCCGGCCGTGCCGCTCGACCCGCCGGAGCCGGCCCTGGCCGACCTGCGGGGCCTCTTCGCCGACGGGGACGCGGCCCGGAGGGTACGCGAGCAGGTGCTGCACCACCGGACCGCCGTGGAGGCCGAGGACCTGGCCTGACGCGCCTGTCGATCCGAACGA
>NZ_JBSGJR010000072.1:0-17874 GCF_053605645.1 Micromonospora sp. NPDC003776 | reverse complement strand
TGACCGCCCCTGGCGGTCAACCACCCTCGCACGGCGTCCAGGTCGCGGTGACGCGATCGGCGCCATGACCCACCGCGTGGTCAGAGAATCGCTCCGGAGTCCCGGGGCGGAGCCTGGTCAACGGGCGCGACACGCCCGACCGCGGGGGTCGGCGGAAGTGGGCCTGTACCAGCCGGTACAGGCGCCCGCAACACAGCGGCATCGAGAGAAGGAACAGAAGCCACCATGGCGGGACAGAAGATCCGCATCCGGCTCAAGGCCTATGACCACGAGGTCGTCGACTCCTCGGCTCGGAAGATCGTCGAGACGGTGACGCGTACCGGGGCGCAGGTCGCTGGCCCGGTGCCGCTGCCCACGGAGATCAACCGTTTCTGCGTTATCCGCTCGCCGCACAAGTACAAGGACTCGCGCGAGCACTTCGAGATGCGCACGCACAAGCGGCTGATCGACATCATCGACCCGACCCCGAAGACGGTCGACTCGCTCATGCGCCTCGACCTGCCGGCTGGCGTCGACATCGAGATCAAGCTGTAGGGACCGGACAAATGGACAGGCAAGTCAAGGGGATCCTGGGCGCGAAGCTCGGCATGACCCAGGTCTGGGACAACAACAAGGTTGTCCCCGTGACCGTGGTTCAGGCCGGCCCCTGCGTCATCAGCCAGGTTCGTAGCGCCGAGAAGGACGGTTACTCCGCGGTCCAGTTGGCGTACGGCACGATCGACCCGCGCAAGGTGAAGAAGCCGATCAGCGGGCACTACGCGAAGGCGGACGTCGCCCCGCGCCGGCACATCGTCGAGCTGCGGACCACGGACGCCGCGGACTACTCGCTGGGCCAGGAGGTCACGGTCGAGGAGTTCCCCGCCGGCGTCACCATCGACGTCACCGGCAAGACCAAGGGCAAGGGCTACGCCGGCCCGATGAAGCGGCACGGCTTCCACGGTCTGCGCGCCAGCCACGGTGTGGAGCGCAAGCACCGCTCGCCGGGCTCCATCGGCGCCTGCGCCACCCCGGGTCGGGTCTTCAAGGGCACCCGGATGGCAGGTCGGATGGGTGGCGTCCGCTACACCGTCCAGAACCTGACGGTCCAGGCGATCGACACCGAGAACAACCTCCTGCTCGTCCGCGGCGCCATCCCCGGCCCGAAGGGCGCGCTGGTCCTGGTCCGTACCGCAGCCAAGGCCAAGGTGAAGAAGGGCGGTGCGGCCAAGTGACCACCGTTGACGTCCGCAACGTCGAGGGCGCCAAGAGCGGCTCCGTCGAGCTGCCGGCCGACATCTTCGACGTGCAGGCCAACATCGCGCTGATGCACCAGGTCGTGGTGGCTCAGCTCGCGGCGGCCCGGCAGGGCACGCACAAGGCCAAGACCCGCGGCGAGGTCTCCGGTGGAGGCAAGAAGCCGTACAAGCAGAAGGGCACCGGTCGTGCCCGCCAGGGCTCGACCCGCGCGCCGCAGTTCGCCGGCGGTGGCGTGGTCCACGGCCCGGTGCCGCGCGACTACAGCCAGCGCACCCCGAAGAAGATGAAGGCCGCCGCCCTGCGTGGCGCCCTCTCCGACCGGGCCCGCGCCGGCCAGGTGCACGTCGTCGAGGCGTTCGTCTCGGGCGAGAAGCCGTCGACCAAGGCCGCGCTGGCCACGCTGGCGAAGCTGACCGAGGCGCGGCGCGTCCTGGTCGTGCTGAGCAGCACCGACGAGCTGAACTGGGTGTCGCTGCGCAACGAGCCGCGGGTGCACCTGATCGAGGCCGGCCAGCTCAACACGTACGACGTGCTGGTGGCCGACGACGTGGTCTTCACCAAGGAGGCCCTGGACGAGTTCCTGGGCGTTCCCGCCGAGACCACCGAGGAGGGTGGCAAGTGAGCACGATCGCCGATCCGCGCGACATCATCGTCGCGCCGGTCGTCTCGGAGAAGAGCTACAGCGAGCTGAACCGCAACTGGTACACCTTCCTGGTGCACCCGGACGCCAACAAGACCGAGATCAAGATCGCTATCCAGCAGATCTTCAACGTCCGCGTCCTGTCGGTCAACACGCTCAACCGCGAGGGCAAGCGCAAGCGCACCAAGACCGGCTTCGGTCAGCGCAAGGCCACCAAGCGGGCGATCGTGAAGCTGGCTGACGGTGACCGTATCGAGGCCTTCGGCGGCCCGGTCAGCTGAGGGGTGTAGACAATGGCTATCCGTAAGTACAAGCCGACGACGCCGGGCCGGCGTGGCTCCAGCGTCGCCGACTTCGCCGAGATCACTCGGTCGACGCCCGAGAAGTCGCTGCTGGCTCCGCTGCCGAAGAAGGGCGGACGCAACGCCCACGGCCGGATCACCACCCGGCACCACGGTGGCGGCCACAAGCGCCAGTACCGTCTGATCGACTTCAAGCGGGTCGACAAGGACGGCGTGCCGGCGAAGGTCGCCCACATCGAGTACGACCCGAACCGCACCGCGCGCATCGCGCTGCTGCACTACGCCGACGGCGAGAAGCGCTACATCATCGCGCCGAAGGACCTGAAGCAGGGCGACGCGGTGGAGTCGGGCCCGGGCGCCGACATCAAGCCGGGCAACAACCTGCCGCTGCGCAACATCCCGGTCGGTACCACCATCCACAACGTGGAGCTGCGTCCGGGCGGCGGCGCCAAGCTGGCCCGCTCGGCCGGCGTCGGTATCCAGCTGCTCGGCCGTGAGGGCGCGTACGCGACCCTGCGCATGCCGTCCGGCGAGATCCGGCGCGTGGACGTGCGCTGCCGCGCCAGCATCGGCGAGATCGGCAACGCCGACCAGTCGAACATCAACTGGGGTAAGGCCGGCCGCATGCGGTGGAAGGGCAAGCGCCCGACCGTCCGTGGTGTCGCCATGAACCCGGTCGACCACCCGCACGGTGGTGGTGAGGGTAAGACCTCCGGTGGTCGCCACCCGGTGAACCCGCAGGGTAAGCCCGAGGGCCGCACCCGTCGTAAGGGCCAGCCGAGCGACCGGCTGATCGTCCGCCGCCGCTACGCCACGCGTAAGCGCGGCTGAGGGAGATAAGACATGCCTCGCAGCCTGAAGAAGGGCCCGTTCGTCGACGACCACCTGCTCAAGAAGGTGGAGACGCAGAACGACAAGGGCTCCAAGAACGTCATCAAGACCTGGTCGCGGCGCTCGACGATCATCCCCGAGATGCTGGGGCACACGATCGCCGTGCACGACGGGCGTAAGCACGTCCCGGTCTTCGTGACCGAGGCCATGGTCGGGCACAAGCTCGGCGAGTTCGCGCTGACCCGCACGTTCAAGGGTCACGAGAAGGACGACCGGAAGAGCCGCCGGCGCTGACGCCGCGGGCATACGGATAGAGGAACAAGGGGTTACAGCGATGCCAGGAAAGGGCGACGCTCCGGTGCTTCCGGGCGCGCGGGCGGTTGCGCGGCACGTGCGCATCTCGCCGATGAAGGCGCGCCGGGTGGTCAACCTCGTCCGCGGCCTGCCCGCGAAGGAGGCGCTCACGGTGCTGCAGTTCGCGCCGCAGGCTGCGAGCGAGCAGGTGTACAAGGTGCTCGCGAGCGCGATCGCCAACGCGGAGAACAACGAGCGGCTGGACCCCGACGCGCTGCTCGTCAGCGAGGCGTTCGTCGACGAGGGCCCGACCATGAAGCGGTTCCGGCCGCGGGCGCAGGGCCGGGCGTACCGGATCCGCAAGCGGACCTGCCACATCACCGTGGCGGTCGAGGCGGTGGCGCCGGCCGCGCCGAAGAAGTCGGCGAAGAAGGCCGCCCCGGCCAAGCAGGCCGAGGCCGCCGAGGGGCAGAGCACGACGGAGGGTGCCGAGTAATGGGTCAGAAGGTTCACCCCACTGGGTTCCGGCTCGGCATCTCGACCGACTGGAAGTCCCGCTGGTTCGCGGACAAGCTCTACAAGGACTACATCGGCGAGGACGTCAAGATCCGCCGGATGATGTCCAAGGGCCTGGAGCGCGCCGGCATTTCCAAGGTCGACATCGAGCGCACCCGGGACCGGGTCCGCGTCGACATCCACACCGCCCGGCCGGGCATCGTCATCGGCCGTAAGGGTGCGGAGGCCGACCGGATCCGGGGCGAGCTGGAGAAGCTCACCGGCAAGCAGGTGCAGCTGAACATCATCGAGGTGAAGAGCCCCGAGTCGGACGCGCAGCTGGTCGCCCAGGGCGTCGCCGAGCAGCTCTCCAGCCGGGTCAGCTTCCGTCGGGCCATGCGCAAGGCGATGCAGTCCGCGATGAAGAACCCGGTCTGCAAGGGCATCCGGGTGCAGGTCTCGGGTCGCCTCGGCGGCGCCGAGATGAGCCGGACCGAGTTCTACCGCGAGGGCCGGGTTCCGCTGCACACGCTGCGGGCCAACATCGAGTACGGCTTCTTCGAGGCCCGTACCACCTTCGGCCGGATCGGCGTGAAGGTCTGGATCTACAAGGGCGACGCCGTCCCGGGCCGGGAGGCTCCGGCCGAGGCGGCTCCGTCGCGCGGTCCGCGCCGTGACCGCGGCGACCGCCCCGAGCGGCCGCGCCGTGGCCGGTCGGGTTCGTCCGGCACGACCGCCGGTGGCACCGAGGCCGGCCGCGCTGCCGCGACCACCATCGCGCAGCAGGCGGAGACGCCCGCGGGCGAGCCGGTGGACGCCGGCGCCGTCGCCGCGGCCGCCACTCAGCCGGCAGAAACGCAGCAGGAGGGCTGACAGATGCTGATGCCGCGCAAGCCCCCGAAGGGCTTCCGCAAGCCGCACCACCCGGACCGCCACGGCGCGTCCAAGGGTGGTAACCGGGTGGTCTTCGGCGAGTTCGGGATCCAGGCTCTCGAGCCGGCGTACGTGACGAACCGCCAGATCGAGTCGGCGCGTATCGCGATGACCCGCCACATCAAGCGTGGCGGCAAGGTCTGGATCACGATCTTCCCGGACCAGGCCCTCACCAAGAAGCCGGCGGAAACCCGGATGGGTTCCGGTAAGGGTTCGCCCGAGTGGTGGGTCGCCAACGTCAAGCCGGGGCGGGTCCTCTTCGAGATGTCCTTCCCCAACGAGCAGATCGCGCGAGAGGCGATGCGTCGCGCGATCCACAAGCTCCCGATGAAGTGCCGCATTGTTACGCGCGAAGTGGGTGAATCCTGATGGCAGCGGGCGTCAAGGCCTCCGAGCTGCGTGAGCTCTCCGAGGAGGAGCTGGTCACAAAGCTGCGCGAGGCGAAGGCGGAGCTGTTCAACCTCCGCGTGCAGGCCGCAACCGGGCAGCTGGACAACAACCGGCGGCTGCAGGTCATCCGTCGGGAGATCGCCCGGATCTACACGATCATGCGTGAGCGTGAGCTGGGTCTCTCGGCCGCGCCGACTGAGGTGACTGCATCATGAGTGAGAACACCACCACCACCGCCGCCGCGCGGGCCCGCCGCAAGGTGCGTGAGGGCCTCGTGGTCAGCGACAAGATGGAAAAGACCGTCGTGGTCGAGGTCGAGGACCGGGTCAAGCACGCGCTGTACGGCAAGATCATGCGCCGGACCAGCAAGCTGAAGGTGCACGACGAGCAGAACTCGGCCGGCATCGGCGACCGGGTCCTGATCATGGAGACCCGGCCGCTCTCCGCCACCAAGCGGTGGCGGCTCGTGGAGATCCTCGAGAAGGCCAAGTAGCGAAGGCTCGAGCTCGGCCGGCATTCGGTCGGGCGCAGGTTCCGCCAGGCTCCGGCCGTCCCCCGGGCGGCCGGAGAACCGGCAGACATAGGAGATAGACGTGATTCAGCAGGAGTCGCGACTGCGCGTCGCCGACAACACGGGTGCCCGGGAGATCCTGTGCATCCGGGTTCTCGGTGGCTCCGGTCGGCGCTACGCGAGCATCGGCGACGTCATCGTGGCCACGGTCAAGGACGCGATCCCCGGTGCCGGTGTGAAGAAGGGCGACGTCGTCAAGGCCGTCGTCGTTCGCACCGCCAAGGAGAAGCGGCGGCCGGACGGCTCGTACATCCGCTTCGACGAGAACGCCGCCGTCATCATCAAGGACGGTGGGGACCCGCGCGGCACCCGTATCTTCGGCCCGGTCGGGCGCGAGCTGCGGGACAAGCGGTTCATGAAGATCATCTCTCTCGCGCCGGAGGTGTTGTGACCGTGAAGGTCAAGAAGGGCGACACGGTCGTCGTCATCGCCGGCAAGGACAAGGGTGCCAAGGGCAAGGTCATCGCGGCCTACCCGCGGCAGGACAAGGTCCTGGTCGAGGGCGTGAACCGGGTCAAGAAGCACACCCGCATCAGCACCACCCAGCGTGGCGCCAAGACCGGTGGCATCGTCACCCAGGAGGCCCCGATCCACGTCTCGAACGTGCAGGTCCTGGACTCCGACGGCAAGCCGACCCGCGTCGGTTACCGGATCGACGAGAACGGCCAGAAGGTCCGCATCGCGCGTAGCACCGGTAAGGACCTGTGATGACCACGGCTACCGAAACCCAGACCATGCCGCGCCTCAAGGAGCGGTACCGCAACGAGGTCGTGGCGAAGCTGCAGGAGCAGTACAGCTACGGCAACCCCATGCAGGTGCCCGGGCTCGTCAAGATCGTCGTCAACATGGGCGTCGGCGAGGCCGCTCGGGACGCCAAGCTGATCGACGGCGCGGTCCGCGACCTGGCCACCATCACCGGTCAGAAGCCGCTGGTGCGGAGGGCGACCAAGTCGATCGCGCAGTTCAAGCTCCGCGAGGGCATGCCGATCGGCGCGAAGGTGACCCTGCGGGGCGACCGGATGTGGGAGTTCCTGGACCGGCTGCTGTCCATCGCGCTGCCGCGTATCCGCGACTTCCGCGGCCTGGACGGGCGCAAGCTCGACGGGCACGGCAACTACACGTTCGGCCTGACCGAGCAGTCGGTGTTCCACGAGATCGACCAGGACAAGATCGATCGCCAGCGGGGCATGGACATCACGGTGGTCACGACCGCCACGACCGACGACGAGGGCCGGGCGCTGCTCAAGCTCCTGGGCTTCCCGTTCAAGGAGAACTGAGATGGCCAAGAAGGCGCTGATCCTCAAGGCGGCCGCGAAGCCGAAGTTCTCGGTTCGCGCGTACACCCGCTGCCAGCGGTGCGGGCGTCCGAAGGCGGTCTACCGCAAGTTCGGTCTCTGCCGGGTGTGCATCCGGGAGATGGCCCACCGCGGTGAGCTGCCCGGCGTGTCCAAGGCTTCCTGGTAATAGCCCGGCGCGCTTCGCGCGTCAGCTGAACTGTCTCTTCGCCGTAGGCCCCGGGCCCTGCCCGGGGAACCCCGGCGAGAAAGGTTGACGAATTCATGACGATGACCGACCCGATCGCAGACATGCTCACGCGTCTGCGTAACGCCAACCAGGCGTACCACGACCGGGTGACGATGCCCTACTCGAAGATCAAGGCGAACATCGCCGAGGTCCTCAAGGCCGAGGGTTACATCGCCACCTGGTCGGTCGAGGAGCCCGAGGAGGGCGCCGTCGGCAAGCGACTGGTCGTCGAGCTGAAGTACGGCCAGAACCGGGAGCGGAGCCTGGCCGGCATCAAGCGCGTGTCCAAGCCCGGTCTCCGGGTGTACGCCAAGTCGGACGGGCTCCCGCGGGTGCTCGGCGGGCTGGGCGTGGCGATCATTTCGACGTCCCAGGGGCTGCTCACCGACCGGCAGGCCCGCAAGCGGAGCGTTGGCGGGGAAGTCCTCGCCTTCGTCTGGTAACGGGAGACAGGTAGAAATGTCGCGTATTGGACGTAAGTCGATCCCGGTGCCGTCCGGCGTCGAGATCACGATCGACGGCCAGACCGTCAAGGTCAAGGGCCCCAAGGGCGAGCTGTCGCACACGCTCGCCGAGCCCATCACGGCGGAGCGCGCCGAGGACGGCCAGCTGCACGTCAACCGGCCGAACGACGAGCGCAAGGCCAAGGAGCTGCACGGCCTGAGCCGTACCCTGGTCGCCAACATGATCGTGGGCGTGACCGAGGGCTACCGCAAGAGCCTGGAGATCGCCGGTACCGGTTACCGCGTCACCGCCAAGGGCAAGGACCTGGAGTTCGCGCTCGGGTTCTCGCACCCGGTGCTGGTGCCCGCCCCGGACGGCATCACCTTCACGGTCGAGAAGCCGACCCTGTTCCACGTGGCCGGCATCGACAAGCAGCAGGTCGGCGAGGTCGCCGCCAACATCCGGAAGATCCGCCCGCCGGAGCCCTACAAGGGCAAGGGCGTGAAGTACCAGGGCGAGGTCATCCGCCGTAAGGCTGGAAAGGCAGGTAAGAAGTGAGCGCCACGCTGCTCAAGCGCCGCCGCGGCGTTGCCGCCAAGCGCGCCGTCGGGCGTGCGCGCCGGCACTTCCGGGTCCGCAAGAACGTCAGCGGCACCACCGAGCGTCCCCGCCTGGTCGTCACCCGGTCCCTGCGGCACATCGTCGCCCAGATCGTGGACGACACCAAGGGTCACACCCTGGCGTCGGCCTCGACCATGGACGCCTCGCTGCGCGGCGCCGAGGGCGACAAGAGCGCCCTGGCCGGCAAGGTCGGCGCTCTGCTCGCCGAGCGGGCCAAGGCCGCCGGCGTCTCGAAGGTCGTCTTCGACCGCGGTGGCAACCGGTACGCGGGGCGGGTCGCCGCGCTTGCCGACGCCGCCCGCGAAGCCGGGCTCGAGTTCTAGAAACCCCGTCACGAGAGAGAAGGAAGGCTGCTGATGCCAGGTCAACAGCGCCGTGGCGGCGGGTCCGGTGGCAACGAGGGTGGTCGCCGCGACAACCGCCGTGAGGGCGGCCGCGGAAACGCGCCCGTCGAGAAGACCCCGCACCTCGAGCGGGTCGTCGCGATCAACCGCGTCGCCAAGGTCGTGAAGGGTGGTCGTCGCTTCAGCTTCACCGCCCTGGTGATCGTGGGCGACGGCGACGGCACCGTCGGCGTGGGCTACGGAAAGGCCAAGGAGGTGCCCGCGGCGATCGCCAAGGGTGTCGAGGAGGCCAAGAAGCACTTCTTCAAGGTGCCGCGGATCGGCCAGTCGATCCCGCACCCGGTGCAGGGCGAGGACGCGGCCGGTGTGGTGCTGCTCAAGCCGGCCTCGGCCGGTACGGGTGTCATCGCCGGCGGTCCGGTGCGTGCCGTGCTGGAGTGCGCGGGCATCCACGACGTGCTCTCCAAGAGCCTCGGCTCGTCCAACCCGATCAACATCGTGCACGCCACGGTGGCGGCTCTGAAGGGCCTCGAGTCCCCGGAGCAGGTCGCGGCCCGTCGTGGTCTGCCGGTCGAGGACGTCGCGCCGGCCGCCATGCTGGCGTCGCGGGCGGGGGTGGCGTCCTGATGGCGCGCCTGAAGGTCACCCAGGTCCGGTCCGAGATCGGGACCAAGAAGAACCAGCGTGACTCGCTGCGTTCGCTCGGTCTCAAGCGGATCAACGACGTGGTGGTCAAGGAGGACCGTCCGGAGATCCGCGGCATGATCTTCACGGTCAACCACCTCGTGAAGGTCGAGGAGGTCGAGTAATGACGATCAAGGTGCACCACCTGCGTCCGGCGCCCGGGGCCAAGACCGACAAGACCCGCGTGGGTCGCGGTGAGGGCTCGAAGGGCAAGACCGCCGGTCGCGGTACCAAGGGTTCGAAGGCCCGGAAGAACATCTCGCCGGCGTTCGAGGGTGGGCAGATGCCCATCCACATGCGCCTGCCGAAGATGAAGGGCTTCAAGAACAAGTTCAAGGTCGTCTTCCAGGTGGTCAACCTGGACCGGCTCGCCGAGCTCTTCCCGAACGGGGGCCAGATCGGCCCGGTCGAGATGGTCGAGGCCGGCGCGGTCCGCAAGGGCCAGCCGGTCAAGGTGCTCGGCACCGGCGACCTCGGTGGGGTGGCGCTCCAGGTGTCGGCGCACGCGTTCAGCGCGTCGGCCAAGGAGAAGATCACCGCCGCCGGCGGCTCGGTCACCGAGCTGTAGAGGCAGTGAACGTGACGCCCGCTCAGTTGTGCGCAACTGGGCGGGCGTCATGGTCTACCTGGCAGATGTGCGCCGGGTAACATCGGATTCGTTTTATGTAGCCGGGCACATCTGCCCGGACCGGGGTGGGGCTGTTAGAGTCCCATCCCAGCCATGGATATCGGGCACTCGCCCGGCACCCACCCCGCTCCGCCAGGGATCACCACCGGCGGCCCGCGTCGCGCAGGAGGAAGAAGTTGCTGTCCGCCTTTCTCAGTGCGTTCCGTACGCCTGACCTGCGCAAGAAGCTGCTGTTCACAGTAGGCATCATTGCGGTCTACCGGCTCGGCGCCACGCTGCCCAGCCCGGGCGTCTCGTACGGCAACGTGCAGAAGTGCCTCGACACCCTCCAGGGTGGCAGCACCGGTGTGCTGAACCTGCTGGATCTCTTCTCGGGTGGCGCGCTGCTGCAGCTGTCGGTCTTCGCGCTCGGCATCATGCCGTACATCACCGCGTCGATCATCCTGCAGCTGCTGACGGTGGTCATCCCGCGGCTGGAGCAGCTCCGCAAGGAGGGCCAGGCCGGCCAGGCGAAGATCACCCAGTACACCCGGTACCTGACCCTGGGCCTGGGCATCCTGCAGTCGTCGGCGTTCGTGGCGCTGGCCCGCTCCGGCCAGCTCTTCAACAACCAGTGCGACCAGTTCCCGATCGTCCCCAAGGACACCGGGATCCCGGACTGGCTGACGCTGACCATCCTGGTCATGACCATGACCGCCGGCACCGGTGTGGTGATGTGGCTCGGCGAGCTGATCACCGACCGCGGCGTCGGCAACGGCATGTCCGTCCTGATCTTCACCTCGATCGCGGCCCGGCTCCCCAGCGAGGGCTGGAAGATCAAGACCACCAAGGGCTGGGGGATGTTCTTCCTCGTCATCGCCCTGGTCCTGCTGGTCATCACCGCGGTCACCTTCATCGAGCAGGCGCAGCGCCGGATCCCGGTGCAGTACGCCAAGCGCATGATCGGCCGGCGGATGTACGGCGGCACCTCCACCTACATCCCGCTGAAGGTGAACCAGGCCGGCGTCATCCCGGTCATCTTCGCCTCGTCGCTGCTCTACCTGCCGACGCTCATCCTTCAGTTCTTCGACCAGACCAACCCGGGGAAGACCCAGGCCTGGATCCAGAACCACATCGTGAAGGCGAGCGCGCCGGAGCACATCGCGATCTACTTCCTGCTGATCATCTTCTTCACGTACTTCTACGTGTCGATCACGTTCAACCCGACCGAGGTCGCGGACAACATGAAGAAGTACGGCGGCTTCGTGCCGGGCATCCGCCCCGGCAAGCCGACTGCCGAGTACCTCGACTTCATCCTGAGCCGGATCACCCTGCCGGGCGCGCTCTACCTGGGCATCATCGCGATCCTGCCGAACTTCTTCTTCATCTGGCTCGACAACCAGCAGTTCCAGAACTTCCCGTTCGGCGGCACCGCTGTGCTCATCATGGTCGGCGTCGGTCTCGAGACCGTGAAGCAGATCGAGAGCCAACTCATGCAGCGGAACTACGAAGGGTTCCTGCGGTAGATGCGACTCGTTCTGGTTGGCCCGCCGGGCGCGGGCAAGGGCACACAGGCGGAGTTCATCGCCGCCCACCTGTCGGTGCCGAAGATCTCGACCGGTGACATCTTCCGCGCCAACGTCTCCCAGGGCACGCACCTGGGGGTCGAGGCGAAGCGCTACATGGACGCCGGCAAGCTGGTCCCGGACGAGGTCACCATCAACATGGTGCGGGACCGGCTCGCCGAGCCGGACGCCAGCGAGGGCTTCCTGCTCGACGGCTTCCCGCGGACCACGCCGCAGGCCGCCGCGCTGGACAAGCTCCTCGCCGACCTGGGTACCGCCCTGGACCTGGTGCTGGAGCTGGTCGTCGACGACGACGAGGTGATCCGGCGGCTGTCCGGCCGGCGTACCTGCCGCGGCTGCGGCAAGATCTGGCACGTCGAGTTCGACGCCACCACCCGGGAGGGCGTCTGCGACCGATGCGGCGCCGAGCTGTTCCAGCGCGACGACGACAAGCCCGAGACCATCGCCGCCCGGCTCCGGGAGTACGCCGAGAAGACCGCGCCGCTGGTCGACTACTACGGCGCCCAGGGCAAGCTGGTGGGCATCGACGCCACCGGCCCGGTGGAGGACGTCACCGTCCGCGCCATCGACGCCCTGCGCTCGTACGGCGGCTGACGTCCCGCCGGCGGCCCCGGCGGATAGAGTGCGAACAGCGGGGTACGTGCGACGTGCCCCGCTGTTCCGCGCAACGAAAGGTAACGCCTCCATGCGTCGTCCCCAGCTGGACATCCAGCTGAAGACCCCCGACCAGATCGAGATGATGCGGGCGGCCGGTCTGGTGG
Source organism: Micromonospora sp. NPDC003776 (assembly GCF_053605645.1). Taxonomy (NCBI): domain Bacteria; kingdom Bacillati; phylum Actinomycetota; class Actinomycetes; order Micromonosporales; family Micromonosporaceae; genus Micromonospora; species Micromonospora sp. NPDC003776. The sequence goes on along the minus strand of NZ_JBSGJR010000072.1, from coordinate 5,611 downwards.
TCGCCCGTGCGCTGCGTCGGATGCGGGAGGCGGTCGCCCCGGGCGTGACCACCGCCGACCTGGACGCGATCGCCGAGTCGACCATCCGGGAGGCCGGCGCCGTCCCCTCGTTCAAGGGCTACCACGGCTTCCCGGCGTCGATCTGCTCGTCGGTGAACGAGCAGGTGGTGCACGCGATCCCCGCGTCGAGCCAGGTGCTGCGCGAGGGCGACCTGATCTCGATCGACTGCGGCGCGGTGCTGAACGGCTGGCACGGCGACGCCGCCATCACCGTCGGCGTCGGCGAGGTCGACCCGGCCCTGCTGAAGATGGCCGCGGTGGCCGAGGACGCGATGTGGGCCGGGATCGCGGCCGCCGCGCGGGGCGCGGCCAGCGGCAAGGGGCGGCTCACCGACATCTCCCACGCGGTGGAGAACGCGGTCCGCAAGGGCGGCCGGTACGGCATCGTCGACGGGTACGGCGGCCACGGGATCGGCACGGAGATGCACCAGGACCCGCACGTGCTCAACCACGGCCGGCCGGGGAAGGGTCCCCGGCTGGTGCCGGGGATGGCCCTCGCGATCGAGCCGATGATCACGATGGGCTCGCCCCGCACGGTGGAGCTGGCCGACGGCTGGACCGTGGTGACCCGCGACGGGTCCATGGCGGCGCACGTCGAGCACTCGATGGCCCTGCTGGACGACGGGGTGTGGGTGCTGACCGCCGAGGACGGCGGCCGGTCCCGGCTCGGCGACCTGGTCACCGCGCGGCAGTCCGCGGACTCCCCGGCCGTCTGACCGGCTGACTGAGGGTCCACCCACGGCCTGACCGGCCCGGGCTGCGGCGGTCCGCGGCCGCTTGTCGCAGCGGCACCCCGGACTTCCGCAACCCGAGATCGCACCGCCCGTCACCTTCGTCCGGAACCGCCTCCCGCGGGGTGGCGTCGCGGTGTCATGCTTGCCTTCATGGAGCGGGGCACGATGCGCGCGGCCGACGCGGACCGGGAGGCCACGGCCGAACGGCTCCGGGTGGCGCTGGAGGAGGGCCGGCTCGACCTCCACGAGTACGACGAGCGCCTGGGCCGGGCCTACGGCGCGAAGACGTACGCCGAGCTGGACGCGGTCCTGGCGGACCTGCCCGGGTCGACCCCCGCGCAACGCGCCGCGGTGGCACCGGCCGCGGCGCCGGCGCCGCCCACCGCGCCCACGGCGGGCGCGACGGGCGAGGGTGGCCGGGCCGTCGACACCGGGCAGGGCGGCGGCTGGCTGCTCGGGGTCTGGTCGCCGTGGCTGCGGGTGGCGGGCATCCTCACGGTGATCTGGTTGATCTCCTCCGTCGGCTCGGGGGACATGGGCCACTTCTGGCCGGCCTGGGTGCTCGGCCCCTGGGGAGTGCTCCTGCTGCTGCGCACCGCCGGCGGTCACGATCATGACGCCTGGCGGCACGAGCGGCGGAGGCGCCGCCGGCGGCGGTGACCCGCCCGGGGTGTGCCGGGCGTCACAGCAGGTCGGTGCGGACTGGCGGATTCCTCCGCCGGAGTGATCCGACGGCCGGCCGGTTTGGCGACGGCGCGCAGGCGGGCGTAGACTTTCTGATCGGCGCACAGCGTCCACTCCGGCATGCCCACCCGCGCTTCGGTGGGAGTCGGAGCCGCGGCTGGCGCGGGTGATTCCGATCTTGGTCGATCATCCGTGTAAGACGTTGTGGGCCGTCCGGAGCAACCGACGTCAGGACAGCGGAGGACATGCCGAAAAAAGACGGAGCCATCGAGATCGAGGGTCGGGTCATCGAGCCCCTGCCGAACGCCATGTTCCGGGTGGAGCTCGCGAACGGTCACAAGGTGCTGGCTCACATCAGCGGCAAGATGCGGCAGCACTACATCCGCATCCTGCCGGAGGACCGGGTCGTCGTCGAACTCTCGCCGTACGACCTGACCCGCGGGCGCATCGTCTACCGCTACAAGTAAGCCTGGCGGCGGCCGGGACAATCCCGTGTCCGTCTTCGACGTCCGGCGTCGCGCACCGTCGCGTCTCCGGGCCAGATGGGAAGTAAGGCAACCGTGAAGGTCAAGCCGAGCGTCAAGAGGATCTGCAACAAGTGCCGGGTGATCCGCCGGCACGGCCGGGTCATGGTCATCTGCCAGGACCCGCGCCACAAGCAGCGCCAGGGCTGACGCCCCGCACATCATCAGCTCGTCCCAGCCGCGAGCGGTACGCAGCGCGTACCCCCTCGTTGTTGACCCCCGGTCGGAGGCCGGGGCCCGCTCGGGCAGCGACCACTCCCGGTCGCCGGCGCGTGACGCCGGAAGGACAGGGACGGTCGGTAGCGGGGTGGGACGGGTCCACACCTCCGCCACAACATCACGAGGAGTACGCCCGCACATGGCACGTCTAGTCGGCGTGGACCTCCCCCGCGAGAAGCGGATGGAGATCGCGCTCACCTACATCTTCGGGGTCGGTCGTACCCGCGCCCTGGAGACGCTCGCCGCGACCGGCATCTCGCCGGACAAGCGCGTTCGGGACCTCACGGACGAGGAGCTGGTCGAGCTCCGGAACCACATCGAGGCCAACTACAAGGTTGAAGGCGACCTGCGCCGCGAGGTCGCCGCTGACATCCGCCGCAAGGTCGAGATCGGCTGCTACGCCGGCATCCGGCACCGCCGTGGTCTGCCCGTGCGTGGTCAGCGCACCAAGACCAACGCGCGGACCCGGAAGGGCCCGAAGCGGACCGTCGCCGGCAAGAAGAAGCCCGGCAAGAAGTAACTAGGAGCGCACAGACTTATGCCACCGAAGGCTCGTGCCGGAGCCGCTGTCAAGAAGGTCCGGCGCAAGGAACGCAAGAACGTCGCCCACGGGCAGGCGCACATCAAGAGCACCTTCAACAACACCATCGTGTCCATCACGGACCCGACCGGTGCGGTCATCTCCTGGGCCTCCTCGGGCCAGGTGGGCTTCAAGGGCTCCCGCAAGTCGACCCCGTTCGCCGCGCAGCTGGCCGCCGAGGCCGCCGCGCGTCGGGCCATGGAGCACGGCATGCGCAAGGTCGACGTGTTCGTCAAGGGCCCCGGCTCCGGCCGGGAGACCGCCATCCGTTCGCTGCAGGCCGCGGGCCTCGAGGTCGGGCAGATCTCCGACGTCACCCCGCAGCCGCACAACGGGTGCCGTCCGCCGAAGCGTCGCCGGGTCTGAGAGGTTAGAGAGAGATGGCTCGTTACACCGGTGCTGACTGCCGCCGTTGCCGGCGGGAGAAGATGAAGCTGTTCCTCAAGGGCAGCAAGTGCGATGGCCCGAAGTGCCCGTTCGAGTCCCGGCCGTTCCCGCCCGGGCAGCACGGCCGCGGCCGCACCAAGGAGACGGAGTACCTGCTCCAGCTCCGTGAGAAGCAGAAGGCTCGCCGGGTCTACGGCGTGCTGGAGAAGCAGTTCCGCGGCTACTACGAGGAGGCCGTGGGCAAGAAGGCCAAGACCGGCGAGGTCCTCCTGCAGATCCTCGAGTCGCGGCTGGACAACGTGGTCTACCGGGCCGGCTACGCCAAGTCCCGGGACATGGCCCGTCAGCTGGTCAAGCACGGCCACTTCACGGTGAACGGCAAGAAGGTCGACATCCCGTCGTACCGCGTCAAGGAGCACGACATCATCGAGGTCCGGGGCAAGAGCAAGGAGCTCACCCCGTTCATCGTGGCGCAGGCCGAGGCCGGCTCCCGGACGGTTCCCGCGTGGCTCGAGGCGATCCCCAGCCAGATGAAGATCCTCGTGCACTCGCTCCCGGCCCGCCAGGTGATCGACACCCAGGTCCAGGAGCAGCTGATCGTCGAGCTCTACTCCAAGTAAGGGCTCGTTGCGGTGGCCCGCCCTCCCGGGCGGGCCACCGGAACAGTTTGTCGGGCGTCATATGGCGGGCGCCCCGGAAGAGAAGAGAAAAGATGCTCATCAGCCAGCGACCGTCTCTCTCCGAAGAGTCGATCAACGAGACCCGCTCCCGGTTCACCATCGAGCCGCTGGAGCCGGGCTTCGGCTACACCCTGGGCAACTCGCTGCGGCGTACGCTGCTGTCGTCCATCCCGGGCGCGGCCGTCACCTCGATCAAGATCGACGGTGTGCTGCACGAGTTCACCACGATCCCCGGGGTCAAGGAGGACGTGGTCGAGCTCGTCATGAACATCAAGGAGCTCTGCGTCAGCTCCGAGCACGACGAGCCGGTCAGCATGTACCTGCGCAAGCAGGGCCCGGGCGACGTGACCGCCGGTGACATCCAGCCCCCGGCCGGTGTCTCGGTGCACAACCCGGACCTGAAGCTCGCGACCCTCAACGGCAAGGGCCGGCTCGACATGGAGCTGACCGTCGAGCGGGGCCGCGGCTACGTCACCGCCGCGCAGAACAAGCAGGCGGGCGCCGAGATCGGCCGGATCCCGGTCGACTCGATCTACTCGCCGGTGCTCAAGGTGACGTACCGCGTCGAGGCGACCCGCGTCGAGCAGCGGACCGACTTCGACCGGCTGATCATCGACGTCGAGACCAAGCCGTCGATGGGCCCGCGTACCGCGCTGGCCTCCGCCGGCTCGACGCTGGTGGAGCTGTTCGGGCTGGCCCGGGAGCTGGACGAGACCGCCGAGGGCATCGACATCGGGCCGTCCCCGCAGGACGCCCAGCTGGCCGCGGACCTGGCTCTGCCGATCGAGGAGCTGGACCTGACCGTCCGCTCCTACAACTGCCTCAAGCGCGAGGGCATCAACTCCGTTGGTGAGCTGATCGGGCGTACCGAGGCGGACCTCCTCGACATCCGGAACTTCGGTCAGAAGTCGATCGACGAGGTCAAGATGAAGCTCGCCGGGATGGGCCTGGGGCTGAAGGACTCGGCTCCGAACTTCGACCCGGCGCACGTCGTGGACGCCTTCGGCGAGGCCGACTACGACACCGACGACTACCGCGAGACCGAGCAGCTCTAAGTCCGGCTGCCGCCACATCTGAGGAGCACCAACAATGCCCACGCCCACCAAGGGCCCCCGCCTCGGCGGCAGCCCCGCGCACGAGCGGCTGATGCTGGCCAACCTGGCCACTGCGCTGTTCCAGCACGGCAAGATCCAGACCACCGAGACGAAGGCCCGGCGGCTGCGTCCGCTGGCCGAGCAGCTCATCACCAAGGCCAAGCGGGGCGACCTCGCCGCGCGCCGGCGGGTGCTGGGCGTCGTCAAGGACAAGGACGTGGTCTACGCCCTGTTCGACCAGATCGCGCCCCGGTACGCCAACCGCAACGGCGGCTACACCCGGATCGTGAAGACCGGTCCGCGCAAGGGTGACGCCGCTCCGATGGCGATCATCGAGCTGGTCGAGGAGCTTCAGGTCGCCGAGCCGAAGGCGAACAAGAAGACCGCCGCCCGCAAGGCCGCGCAGCAGGACAAGGTCGAGGCCCTGGCCCCGGCCGAGGAGACCCCGGCGTCGGCCCCGGCCGACCAGGACTCCGAGCCGCCGGTGCACGCCTCCGGTGACACCGCCGAGGCGCGCGAGGACAGCGACGAGGCCGGCGAGAACGACAAGGCCTGAGTCCCGGTGGCCGACCGGCTCCCCGCCCTGGCCACCCTCACCCTGCTGACCGCGATCTGTGTGGGCATGGTGGCCATCGAGGTGGTGGTCTTC
>NZ_JBSGJR010000071.1:0-18248 GCF_053605645.1 Micromonospora sp. NPDC003776 | reverse complement strand
CGGCGGGCGGCCCGGCCGTCCCCTTGGATCCGGGGAGCCGGGTCCTCCCGGCGGAGCCGGGGCGGGCGGCCGTCGGGCGGGATCCGGCTGGTCCGGCCGTCGTGCTGGATCCGGCTGGCCCGGCCGTCGCCGTGGATCCGCGTTCCCCGGACCTGGCGGGGTGGCCGGCGCTGGTGCACGGTCCGCTCGTCCCGCTGGAGTTGGGCGGTGCGACCGTCCCCGTGGATACGGGTCACCGGGTCCTCCGGGTGCCGTCCGGCTCGGGTCACGTGGCGGGCCATCGGCCGCACCTCGTCAGAAGCGCGATCCGGTCCTGCGACGGGCACCGACGCCGGCCACCACCGCCACCGCGACGAGCCCGCCGACCAGCAGCAGCGAGCCGGTGCCCCGGCCGTCACCCGCGGTGCCACCGCCGCCGGTGGCCGGGCCCTTGCTGGGCGAGGCCATGTTGAGCACGGTGAGCGTGGTCGAGGCGGTGTTCCCGTTCGAGCAGCGCAGGTCGACCGGGAAGTCGCCGGCCGGCTTGTTGCCCGGAATGGTCACCGCCCCGGTGAGGAAGCCGTTGTCCGGGCGGAGCATGACGCGCCCGAAGGCGTCCGAGTTCACCTCGGCCTGCCGGTTGTTCGCGTTGTCGCAGTTGGCCCGGATGCTCACCCGCGTGCCGGCCTGCGCCGGATTGGGCGTCACCTCGACGAAGACGTTCTGCCCGGCGCGGGCCGGGCCGGCGGTGAGCAGGATGAACGCCGCGACCAGTCCGAGCACGCTCAGGACGGCCGACCGGGCGCGATGTGCCATGAGCCCTCGCATGATTCCCCCCTTCCGGTGCGGCGCACCGGAATCCTGCTGACGGGCAGTGGCGGCTGGGTTCCCGGTGGGGCCGGGTGTTAACAGGGGGCCCCTGCGCTACGTCAGGCGTTAACGGGGGGCCCTTCCTTTCGCCGCACCGGCGGCGGGCGGGAGCGGCGTGACCGGGTGCCAGTCCAGCGGGGTGGAGAGGACCATCGTGCTGGACGGCTGGCCGTACGGGGCGAGCCGGTCGATGACCTGCTCGAACTCGCCCATCGAGCCGGCCGCCACCTTGAGCATGCTGCACGCGTCCCCGGTGATCCGGTGGATCTCCATGATCTCCGGCCAGCCCGCCACCTCCGGATCGTTGAGGATGCAGCGCGAGCCGTAGCAGGACATCCGGATCAGCGCGAGCACGCTCCGCCCGGCCCGGGTCAGGTCCACATGCGCGTGGTAGCCGGTGATCACCCCGGATTCCTCCAGCCGGCGGACCCGCTCGGCGACCGCGGGCGGCGACAAATGCACCCGGCGGGACAGCTCGCTGTACGAGAGCCGGGCGTCGGCCTGGAGTTCGCGCAGGAGCGCCCAGTCCATGTCGTCCACGCGGTGACCTTTCTTCCGTGAAGTCGAGTGCCGGATAAGCCTTCGGAGCGGCAGGTGACACCACCGTAGCGCCGTTGAAGAGGCATTCCATCTGCGGATCCACCGGCGGCATCATGTCGTCTACCCCGGCGTACGGAGGAGATGACGGTGGAACAGACCACGGCGGTACGCCCCGCCACCGCGCAGCAGCGGGCGGCCCGGGCGGCGCGCAACGGCGGCGACCCGACGCTGGAGTTCGCCGACCGGGTGCCCTACGACGCGTACGTGCGGGCGAGCACGCTGCACAGCCTGCAGCAGCCGCTCAGCGACGACCCCGGCGAGATGTCCTTCCTGATGGTCAGCCAGATCATGGAGCTGTACTTCGGGCTGACCTGCCACGAGCTGCGGCACGCCCAGCGGGAGCTGCGGGCCAACCGGATCTGGGACGCCCTGCCCCCGCTGCGCCGCGCCGCCCTGCATTTGGACGGGCTCAACGCCGCCTGGCAGGGGCTGCGCTGGATGACCCCGGCGGACTTCAACCGGTTCCGGGACCGCCTCGGCGAGGGCTCCGGCTTCCAGTCCGCGATGTACCGCCACCTGGAGTTCCTGCTCGGCCTCCGCGACCCGGCGCTGATCCGCCCGTTCCGCCGGCAGACCGAGGTGTACGCCGAGCTGACCGCCGCCCTCGACGCGCCGAGCCTCTGGGACGACGTGGTCGCCCTGCTCGCCCGGCGCGGCTTCGACCTCCCAGCCGAGCTGCTGGACCGGGATGTGGCGACCGAGCACGAGCCGCACGCCGCGGTCGAGGCGGCCTGGGTGCGGATCTACGCCGACGGCGGCCCGGAGAACCACCTGCGGCTGCTGGGTGACGCGTTGACCGAGGTGGCCGAGCGGTTCGGCGACTGGCGCTGGCACCACATCAAGGCGGTGCAGCGGACCATGGGCGCCAAGGTCGGCAGCGGCGGTTCCGCCGGGCTGGCCTGGCTGCAACGCAGCATGGCCCGGGTGGTCTTCCCCGAGCTGTGGTCCGCCCGGACCGCGATGTGACCCGGAAGGAAACATGCACACCGAAGAAGAAGCCCGCAAGCTCGACGCCGCCGACCCCGGGCACCGGCAGCTGTTCCACGTGCCGCCGGCCGAGGGCGGGCGTTACCCCGAGGTGGCGTACCTGGCGGGCAACTCGCTGGGCCTGCAACCCCGGGCCACCCGGGACGAACTCCTCGCCGACCTGGACGCCTGGCGCCGGTTGGGGGTGGAGGGGCACCTGGAGGCGGAGCGGCCCTGGCTGCCGTACCACGAACTGCTGACCGCGCCGGCCGCGCGGCTGGTCGGCGCGCTCCCCGCAGAGACCGTGGTGATGAACTCCCTCACGGTCAACCTGCACCTGCTGATGGTGAGCTTCTACCGGCCGGCGGGAGAGCGGACCCGGATCGTCATCGAGGACAGCGCCTTCCCGTCGGACAGCTACGCGGTGCGCAGCCAGGCCCGCTTCCACGGCCTGGACCCCGACGCCACCGTGGTCCGGCTGCGGCCGCGCCCCGGCGAGGACACCCTGCGCACCGAGGACGTCCTGCACCTCCTCGCCACCGAGGGGGAGAGCATCGCGCTGGTCCTGCTCGGCGGGGTCAACTACCTGACCGGCGAGCTGATGGACATCCCGGCGATCACGGCCGCCGGCCGGGCCGCCGGTGCGGTGGTCGGCTGGGACCTGGCGCACGCGGTCGGCAACGTTCCCCTCGCCCTGCACGACTGGGACGTCGACTTCGCCGCCTGGTGCTCGTACAAGTACCTGAACTCGGGGCCGGGCGCCCTGGCCGGGGTCTTCGTCCACCAGCGGCACCTCGGCGACCCGGCGCTGCCCCGCTTCGAGGGCTGGTGGAGCACCGAGGCGGCCACCCGGTTCGAGATGACCCCGGTCTCCCGGCCGCCGGCCACCGCCGAGGCGTGGCAGATCTCCAACCCGCCGATCTTCGCGATGGGGCCGGTGCGGACCTCGCTGGAGCTCTTCGACTCCGTCGGCATGCCGGCGCTGCGGGAGCGCAGCCTCCGGCTCACCGGCTACCTGGAGCGGCTGCTCGACGAGGTGACCGCCGACCGGCCGCTGACCGTGGTCACCCCGCGCGACCCGGCCCGCCGGGGCTGCCAGCTCTCCGTGCGGATCGGGGTGGGCAGCGCGAACGAGCTGACCAAGCGGCTGCGGCACGAGCACGGCGTGATCGCCGACGCCCGCGAACCCGACATCGTCCGGTTCGCCCCGGTGCCGCTCTACTCGACGTACCACGACTGCTGGCGGGTCGCCGACGCGCTGGCCGCGACCGTTTCGGAGGAGGGCCAATGACGGAACGCGAGGAGATCGCCGTCGTCGGGGCCGGGCTGGCCGGCTGCCTGCTGGCCTGCTTCCTGGCCCGGCGCGGCTACCCGGTCGCCCTCTACGAGCGGCGGCCCGACCCGCGCACCGGCCGGGTCGAGCGGGGCCGCTCGATCAACCTGGCGCTCTCCGAGCGCGGCCTCGACGCGTTGCGCCGGATCGGGCTGGACCGGCAGGTGATGGCCGACGCGCTGCCGATGCGGGGCCGGATGATCCACCCGGTGGAGGGCGAGCCGCAGTTCCAGTCGTACAGCGTCTCGGGCGACCGGGCGATCAACTCGATCAGCCGGGGCGCGCTGAACAACGCCCTGCTGACCGCCGCCGCCGCGCTACCGGGCGTGCGGATCGCCTTCGACCACCGGCTGGTCGGGCTCGACCCGACCAGCGGCGAGATGACCTTCGAGACCCCGCAGGGCAAGGTCACCGAGACCGCGTCGGTCGTCCTCGGCGCCGACGGCGCCGGCTCCGCCGTGCGCGGGCAGCTCCTGGCGTACGGGGTGCTGACCGAGAGCCTCGACTTCCTCGACTACGGCTACAAGGAACTCACCATCCCGCCGATCGGCGGCGAGTTCGCCCTCGACCCGGGCGCGCTGCACATCTGGCCACGCGGCACCTCGATGATGATCGCGCTGCCCAACCCGGACCGCTCCTTCACCTGCACCCTCTTCTGGCCCACCCACGGCACGCAGAGCTTCGCCTCGCTGGGCAGCCCGGCCGCGATCGAGCGGCACTTCACCACCCACTACCCGGACCTGATCCCGCTCGCGCCGAACCTGGTCGACGACTACCAGCACAACCCGGTCGGGGTGCTCGGCACGGTCCGCTGCACCCCGTGGCAGGTGGACGGGAAGGTGGGCCTGATCGGCGACGCGGCGCACGCCATCGTGCCGTTCTACGGCCAGGGCGCGAACTGCGCGTTCGAGGACGTGGTGGAGCTGGACCGTTGCCTGGACGAGTGCGCCGACCACTGGGCCTCGGCGCTGCCGCTGTTCCAGCACCGCCGGCAGGCCAACGCCGAGGCGATCGCCCAGATGGCGCTGACCAACTTCGTGGAGATGCGGGACAAGGTCGCCTCCCCGGTGTTCCAGACCCGCAAGAAGGTCGAGCACGCGCTGGAGCGGGCGCTGCCCGGCCGGTACGTGTCGCAGTACGAGCTGGTCTCGTTCTCCACCACCCCGTACGCGGAGGTGCGCCGCCGGGTGCGCCGGCAGTACGCCGCGGTCGGCGCGGTCGCGGCGGGGGCGCTGGCGCTGCTGGCCGGCGGGATCGGCACGGCGCTGGGGCGGCGGCGATGACGCTTTGGGATCCCCGGCTGATGGCCGGGCACGCGCCGGACGGCCCCGGCCTGCTGCGCAACTTCGTCGGCGGCTCCTTCGTGGACACCGGCACCCGGTTCACCAAGCGCAGCCCGGTCACCGGCGAACCCGTCTTCGAGGTGGTCGAGGCGTCCTCGTCGGTGGTGGACGACGCGGTGACCGCCGCTCGGGCGGCGCTGCGCGGGCCGTGGGGCCGGATGGGGGAGCGGGAGCGCGCCGAGGTGCTGCGCCGGGTCGCCGACGAGCTGGAGCGGCGCTTCGACGACCTGGTCGCCGCGGAGGTCGCCGACACCGGCAAGTCCATCTCCCAGGCCCGTACGCTGGACATCCCGCGCGGCGCGGCCAACTTCCGGGCGTTCGCCGAGATCGTGGCGACCGCGCCCACCGAGTCGTTCACCACGGTCACCCCGACCGGCGGTCGGGCGCTGAACTACGCGGTCCGCAAGCCGGTCGGCGTGGTCGCGGTGATCGTGCCCTGGAACCTGCCGCTGCTGCTGCTCACCTGGAAGGTCGCGCCCGCCCTGGCGTGCGGCAACGCGGTGATCGTGAAGCCCAGCGAGGAGACCCCCGCCTCGGCGACCCTGCTCGCCGAGGTGATGGCCGCCGCGGGCGTGCCGGACGGGGTGTTCAACCTGGTGCACGGCTTCGGCCCCGGCTCGGCCGGCGAGTTCCTCACCCGGCACCCCGGCGTCGACGCGATCACCTTCACCGGTGAGTCGGCCACCGGCAGCGCCATCATGCGGGCCGCGGCGGACGGGGTGAAGGCGGTCTCGTTCGAGCTGGGCGGCAAGAACGCCGGCCTGGTCTTCGCCGACGCCGACCTGGACGCGGCGGTGGCCGGCTCGGTCCGCTCCAGCTTCACCAACGGCGGCCAGGTCTGCCTCTGCACCGAACGGATCTATGTGCAGCGGCCGGTGTTCGAGGAGTTCACCGCCCGGTTGGCCAAGCGCGCCGACGAACTGGCGTACGGCTGGCCGGCCGACGAGGCCACGGTGAACATGCCGCTGATCTCGCACACCCACCGGGACAAGGTGCTCGGCCACTACGAGCTGGCCCGCGCCGAGGGCGCCGAGGTGCGGGCCGGGGGCGGCGTGCCACGCTTCGGCGACGCCCGCGACGGCGGCGCGTACGTGCAGCCGACCGTGCTGACCGGGCTCGGCCCGGACGCCCGCACCAACCGGGAGGAGATCTTCGGCCCGGTGGTCCACGTCGCCCCGTTCGACCACGAGGACGAGGCGTACGCCCTGGCCAACGGCACCGACTACGGCCTGGCCGCGACGGTCTGGACCCGGGACGTGGGCCGGGCGCACCGGGCCGGGTCCCGGCTGGACGCCGGCATCGTCTGGGTCAACACCTGGTTCCTGCGTGACCTGCGCACCCCGTTCGGTGGGGTGAAGGCGTCCGGCATCGGCCGGGAGGGCGGCGTGCACTCGCTCGAGTTCTACTCGGAGCTCACCAACGTCTGCGTGGACCTCGCATGAGTGCGCGCCCGGGGCAGAATGCACGGCGTCAGCGAGCGAAGCGAGGAGCCGGCATGACCGTCGACATCGAGGCCGCCAACCGGGAACTGGCCGTCGCCCGGCAGGACGAGAAACCCTGCCCGCCGCTGCGCGGCCGGCTGCTGCCGGAGGGCGACATCGAGGCCGCGTACCAGGTGCAGCAGGTCTACACCCGGCAGCGGCTCGGCAAGGGTCACCGCCGGGTGGGCGCGAAGATCGGTCTCACCTCCCGCGCGGTGCAGGAGAACTTCGGCGTCTTCCAGCCCGACTTCGGGGTGCTCTTCGACGACATGGCGGTCGGCGACGGCGTCGAGGTGCCGATGGGGCGGCTGCTCCAGCCCCGGGTGGAGGCGGAGATCGCCTTCGTGCTCGGCGCCGACCTGCCCGACGAGCGGGTGACCAGCGTGGACCTGATCCGGGCGGTGGACCACGTGCTGCCGGCCATCGAGATCGTCGACTCGCGGATCGCCGGCTGGGACATCTCCATCGTGGACACCGTGGCGGACAACGCGTCCAGCGGGCTCTTCGTGCTCGGCACCGCGCCGCGCCGGCTCGCCGACGTCGACCTGCGGCTCTGCGGGATGGTCCTCGAACACGCCGGGGAACCGGTCTCGGTCGGGGCCGGGGCCGCCTGCCTCGGCAATCCCCTGCACGCGCTGGAGTGGCTGGCCGGGACCATGGCCCGCGCCGGCGACCCGCTGCGCGCCGGCGACGTGGTGCTCTCCGGGGCCCTCGGCCCGATGGTGCCGGTCACCGCGGGCGCGGCGTACGAGGCGCGGATCTCCGGGCTCGGCTCGGTACGGACCTGTTTCTCCAAGGAGGCCTCATGACCGTCGGCGTGGCGGTGCTCGGGTCGGGCAACATCGGCACCGACCTGATGATCAAGGTGCTGCGGCTGAGCGACGGCCTGCGCATGGTGGCGATGGCCGGCATCGACCCGGCGTCGGACGGCCTGGCGCGGGCCCGCCGGCTCGGCGTGGCGACCACCGCCGAGGGCGTGGACGGGCTGGTCGCCATGCCGGAGTTCGCCGACGTCGAGCTGGTCTTCGACGCCACCTCGGCCGGCGCGCACCGGCGGCACGACGAGGTGCTGCGGGCGCACGGCCGGACCGTGGTCGACCTGACCCCGGCCGCCATCGGCCCGTACGTGGTGCCCCCGGTCAACCTGGACGAGCACCTGCACCAGCCGAACGTCAACATGGTCACCTGCGGCGGGCAGGCCACCGTGCCGATCGTGCACGCCGTCGGCCGGGTCACCCCGGTCGCGTACGGGGAGATCGTCGCGTCGATCGCCTCGAAGTCGGCGGGGCCGGGCACCCGGGCCAACATCGACGAGTTCACCGAGACCACGGCCCGGGCGATCGAGGTGGTCGGCGGCGCCGGGCGCGGCAAGGCCATCATCGTGCTGAACCCGGCCGACCCGCCGCTGCTGATGCGGGACACCGTCTACTGCCTCTGCCCGGACGCCGACGCGGACCGCGGGGCGATCGCCGCCTCGGTGGCCGACATGGTCGCCGCCGTGCAGGAGTACGTCCCGGGCTACCGGCTCAAGCAGGACATGCAGTTCGACCGGGTGGAGGCGTACGTGCCGGCGCTGGGGCGGCCGTTCACCGGGCTCCAGGTCTCGGTCTTCCTGGAGGTCTCCGGCGCCGGGCACTACCTGCCCGCGTACGCCGGGAACCTGGACATCATGACCTCGGCCGCGCTGCGCACCGCGGAGCGGCTGGTGGCGTTGCGGAAGGGGGTGCCGGCATGACCGACCTGTACATCCAGGACGTGACGCTGCGCGACGGCATGCACGCCATCGCCCACCGGTACACGGTGGACCAGGTGCGGACCATCGCCGCCGCGCTGGACGCCGCCGGGGTGGCCGCGATCGAGGTGGCGCACGGCGACGGCCTGGCCGGCTCCAGCGTCAACTACGGCCACGGCGCGGCCGCCGACGCCGACTGGATCTCCGCCGCCGCCGAGGTGCTGACCACCGCGCGACTCACCACCCTGCTGCTGCCCGGCATCGGCACCATCGCCGACCTCAAGGCGGCGAAGGCGCTCGGGGTGACCAGCGTGCGGATCGCCACCCACTGCACCGAGGCGGACATCTCCGCCCAGCACATCTCCTGGGCCCGGGAGAACGGCATGGACGTCTCCGGGTTCCTGATGATGTCGCACATGAACGACCCCGCCGGGTTGGCCGCCCAGGCCAAGCTGATGGAGTCGTACGGCGCGCACTGCGTCTACGTCACCGACTCCGGCGGGCGGTTGCTGATGTCCGACGTGGCGGAGCGGGTCGACGCGTACCGGCAGGTGCTCGAACCGGAGACGCAGATCGGCATCCACGCCCACCACAACCTCTCGCTCGGCGTGGCCAACAGCGTGGTGGCGGTCGAGCACGGCCGGATCCTCGGCGCCGGGCCGCTGGGCTCCCCGTCCGGCCGGACCGTCCGGGTGGACGCCTCGCTGGCCGGCATGGGCGCCGGGGCCGGCAACGCGCCGCTGGAGGTCTTCGTGGCGGTCGCCGAGCTGCACGGCTGGAAGCACGGCTGCGACGTGTTCGCGCTGATGGACGCGGCCGACGACATCGTCCGCCCGTTGCAGGACCGGCCGGTCCAGGTGGACCGGGAGACGCTCTCCCTCGGGTACGCGGGCGTGTACTCCAGCTTCCTGCGGCACGCCGAACGCGCCTCGGCGAAGTACGGCGTGGACGTCCGCTCGATCCTGGTGGAGCTGGGCCGGCGCCGGATGGTCGGCGGCCAGGAGGACATGATCGTGGACGTGGCACTCGACCTGGCCGGCAAGGAGCACTCATGATCGGACCGGACATCGCGGGCATCGCCGAGAAGCTGGGCGCGGCGGCCGACACCGCCACCGCGATCCCGCAGCTCGCCGCCGAGACCGGCCTCGACGTCGACGGCGCGTACGCGGTGCAGACCGCGCTGGTGCAGCGCCGCCTCGACCGGGGTGAGCGGCTGGTCGGGCTGAAGATGGGGCTGACCAGCAAGGCGAAGATGGCCCAGGTCGGGGTGGACGAGGTGATCTGGGGCCGGCTCACCGACGTGATGCGGGTGCCCGACGGTGGCAGCGTCGAGGTCGGCGACTTCATCCATCCCCGGGTCGAGCCGGAGGTGGCGTTCCTGCTCGACCGGCTTCCCGAGCCCGGCGAGCCGGTCGGCGCGTTCACCGACGCGGTCCGGGCGGTCGCCCCGGCGATCGAGCTGATCGACTCCCGGTACGCCAACTTCACCTTCTCCCTGCCGGACGTCATCGCCGACAACACCTCCGCGGCGGCGTTCGCCGTCGGACCGTGGTCGGCCGTGCCCGACGGCCTGGACAACCTCGGCGTGCTGCTGGAGATCGACGGCCGGGTGGCCCAGGTCGGCTCGACCGCGGCGATCCTCGGCGACCCGCGCCGTGCGCTGGACGAGGGCATCCGGCTGGCCGGCCGGCACGGTGTCCGGCTGCGCGAGGGTTGGGTCTTCCTCGCCGGGGCGGCCACCGCCGCCGTGCCGTTGCGTCCCGGCGCGCACGTCCGCGCCGTGGTGGAGAAGCTGGGCACCGTGTCGCTGAAGGCGGCGGCGTGACCGCCCGGGTGGTGGCGGGCAAGGCCGTGCCGCGGGGCGCCTTCCCGCACGTCAAGGTGGCGGGCGGGTTCGTCTTCGTCTCCGGTACGTCGTCACGGCGGCCGGACAACACCTTCGCCGGTGTCGAGGTGGACGAGTTCGGCACGACCAGTCTGGACATCCGGGCGCAGACCCGGGCCGTGATCGAGAACATCGGTGACCTGTTGGCGTCGGTCGGGGCGGACCTGACCGACCTGGTGCAGGTCACCAGCTACCTGGTCAACATGAACGACTTCGGTGGCTACAACGAGGTGTGGGCGGAGTTCTTCGACGCCACCGGGCCGACCCGGACCACGGTGGCCGTGCACCAGCTCCCGCACCCGCACCTGCTGATCGAGATGCAGGCCGTGGCCCTACTTCCGTCGGGAGGTCCGTCATGAGTGAGATCGCCGAGCCGTTCAGCTTCTCCGGCTGGATCGGGGAGAACCAGCACCTGCTCAAGCCGCCGGTGGGCAACAAGGAGATGCTGCCGGGCAGTGACGACTTCATCGTCATGGTGGTCGGCGGCCCGAACCAGCGCACCGACTTCCACGTCGATCCGTACGAGGAGTTCTTCTACCAGGTCAAGGGCAACATGCACATCAACCTGATGCTGCCCGAGGGGCCGCGTACGGTGCACGTGCGCGAGGGCCAGATGTGGATGCTGCCGCGCAACACGCCGCACTCGCCGCAGCGCCCCGAGGCGGGCTCGATCGGCATGGTGATCGAGCGGGTCCGCGAGGAGGGCACGCTGGAGAAGTTCCAGTGGTACTGCCCGGAGTGCAGCCACAAGGTGCACGAGGTGGAGCTCCAGGTCCGGGACATCGCGGCCGACCTGCCGCCGGTGTTCCAGGCGTTCTACGCCGACGAGAAGGCCCGTACCTGCACCAACTGCGGCGCACTGCACCCGGGCAAGGGCTGATGCCCGGGCCCGTCGTGGACGTGCACACGCACGTCGTACCGAAGGGGTGGCCGGACCTCGCCGCGGCGTGCGGGGGGTCCGGCTGGCCCTGGCTGCGGGTGGACTCCGAGCGCGCCGCCATGATCATGGTGGGGGAGACGGAGTTCCGGCCGGTCGGCGCGGAGTGCTGGGACGCGGAGACGCGGCTCGGCGACATGGCCGCCGACGGCGTCGACGTCCAGGTCGTCTCGCCCACCCCGGTCTTCTTCAGCTACGACCGCCCCGCCGACCAGGCGGTCAAGGTGGCGCGCATCTTCAACGACCTCACGTTGGAGGTCACCGCCCCGGGGGGCGACCGGCTGGTGCCGTTCTGCCAGGTGCCGTTGCAGGACCCGGACGCCGCCTGCGCCGAGCTGGACCGCTGCCTGGCCGCTGGCCACGTCGGCGTGGAGATCGGCAACCACGTGGGTGACCGCGACCTCGACGACGCCGGCATCGTGCAGTTCCTGGACCACTGCGCGCGGGTGGGCGCGCCGGTCTTCGTGCACCCCTGGGACATGCCGGGCGGGCCCCGGCTGGACCGCTGGATGGCCCGCTGGCTGACCGGCATGCCCGCCGAGACGCACCTGTCGGTGCTGGCGCTCATCCTCGGCGGGGTGTTCGACCGGGTGCCGGAGACGCTGCGGATCTGCTTCGCGCACGGCGGCGGCAGCTTCCCGTTCTGGCTGGGGCGCGCCGACAACGCCTGGCACCGCCGGGGCGACCTGGTCCGCGGCGCCTCCACCGCGCCGCCCAGCGCCTACGTCGACCGGTTCCATGTCGACTCGGTGGTCTTCGACCCGGCCGCGCTCCGGCTGCTGGTCGACACCATGGGCGAGGACCGGGTGCTGGTCGGCAGCGACTACCCGTACCCGCTGGGGGAGCGGCCGGTCGGGCAGGTGGTCCGCAAGGCCGACTTCCTCACCCCCGACCAGCGCGGCAAGCTCCTCGGCGGCAACGCCCTCCGCTTCCTGTACGGCTGACCGACTCCTCGGCCCGCCGCCGCGGCCGGCGCCGGTGGGGCGCCGGCCCTGACACCAACCCGCGCGCCGACCTCGGCATCACCCCGGCGCCGCCTTTGCTCTGCTTCAACGGGCGCAACACTGGGAGCGGTCCCGTGTTGCGTGGGCTGAAGCAGAGCAAAGGGAGCGAGAGGTCCGCACCCCGGCGGCCGGAGGAGGCACGGCGGCGCGTCTCGCCCCGGCGGCCCCGAGGAGACGGGGCGGCCCCGAGGAGACGGGCGGCCACGAGGCGGCGCGGCGGCCCCGAGGAGGCGCGGCGGCGGCAGAGCGGCGGGCGGAAGGGCGGCAGCCGGGCCGGCGCGTGAGAGGTGCGTCCGGTGGAGCGTCCGGGCAGGATGGAGGCATGGCCGAGCCGCACGACCTGAGCGCGCTGGAGCAGGCCGCCGCGATCCGCCGGGGCGAGCTGTCCAGCGTGGAGCTGGTCGAGCACCACCTGCGCCGGGTGGACGCGCTCGGCGACACGGTCGGCGCGTTCGTCACGGTCACCCCGGACCGGGCCCGGGCGGCGGCGCGGGCCGCCGACGCGGTGCCCGCGGACGAGCGCGGGCCGCTGCACGGCGTACCGACGGCCATCAAGGACCTGACGCTCACCGCCGGGGTGCGCACCACCTTCGGCTCCGCCGCCTTCGCCGACTTCGTGCCGCCGGTCGACGCCGACGTGGTCCGGTTCATCGCCGCCGCCGGCCTGGTCAGCCTCGGCAAGACCACCACCTCCGAGCTGGGCTGCTCGCTCTACTCCGAGGGCCGGGTCGCGCCCCCGGCGCGCAACCCGTGGGGCCTCGCGTACACGGCGGGCGGGTCCAGCGGCGGCGCGGCGGCCGCGGTGGCGGCCGGGCTGGTGCCGGTGGCGCAGGGCTCCGACGGCGGCGGCTCGCTGCGTATCCCGGCCGCCCTGTGCGGCCTGGTCGGCTACAAGCCGAGCAGGGGTCTGGTGTCCGGCGGCCCGCTCGGCTTCGGGGCGTTCGGACTGCCCATCAACGGGCCGCTCGGCCGGACGGTGACCGACGTGGCCGCGCTGCTCGACGTGCTGGCAGCCCCGGTGCCCGGGGAGCCGTACCTGGCCCCGGTCACCCCCGTCGGCGGCTACCTGGGCGCGGCCCGCGGGGCGGCCCCGCGCCGGTTGCGCGTCGGCCGCTTCACCACCCCCATGCTCGCCGACGAGCCCGTCCACCCGGACTGCGTGGCCGCCGTCGACCGGGCCGCCGAACTGCTCACCGCGGCCGGCCACGAGGTGGTCGAGGTTCCCCCGCCGCTCGGCCCCACGGCGTGGCCGCTGTTCGAGACCGTCTGGTACGTGCTGGCGCTCTCCCCGGTGCCCCCCGAGCGGGAGAGCGCGCTGCTGCCGCTGACCCGGTTCCTGCGCGAGCGGGGCGCAGCCGTCGGCGCCGGGGCGCTGATGGCCGCGCTCGGCGAACTCCAGGCGCAGGTGCGCCTCGGCGTACGCCGGACCGCCGGGTGCGACCTGTTGCTCTGCCCGACGCTGGCCGCGCCGCAGGCGCCGGTCGGCGCGTTCGCCGCCCTGGATCCGGCGGACGATTTCGACCGGCAGCGCCGGTTCTCGCCGTACTGCGCCATCTTCAACGTCACCGGCGACCCGTCCGTTTCCCTGCCGCTCGGCCGGACCGGCGACGGAATGCCCGTCGGGGTGCTGCTGACCGGCCGGTACGGGGACGACGCGACATTGATAGCCACTGCCGCGCAACTGGAGCACGGCTGTGGCGGATGGGATCAGCACCCCGCAATCTGGCGGGCGGTCGACTCCGCTAACGTGAACAGCACAAGCGAGGTCGGGCACCCGTCGGAATGATCGTCGACCCGACCCGGAAGATTCCTGGTCTCTCTTTCCGCCTGGGGGCGTTGGGATTGTCTGTTACCGACACGTTGTTGCTCTACGTCGGCGTCCCGGCGGTCGCGGTGCTGGTGATCGCCGGCCTGGCGTACGCCGGCAGTCGTGGCCGCAGCGGGAGCGGCGGCGGTGGCGGTGCGAAGCGCTACCGGCCGGGCCGACCCTTCGACTTCACTCCGGTCTGGTTCCTGGGCCGTCCGGAGCAGCTGGCCGACTCGGCCGGCACCGCACTGGCCGCCGGGGCGCAGGCGCCGGCGCTGACCAGCCGCAAGCAGGAGCAGGCCGGCCGGGAGGCACCGGCCGGTGGAACCGGAGGCGCAAGTGACCGTTGGTGAGAAGCACGCCACGACGGGGACCGTCCCCCCGCCGCAGGTGCTCGACGGGCCCTTCTCGACCCGTCAGCTGCTCCGCATCGACGAGGCGCTCCGCCTGGCCGACCAGGGGACCGGCCTCGTCTTCTCGGTCTACGTCGGCGGCCTCGACGAGCCGATCCGGGAGCACGCCCAGCGGCTGCACCGGCAGCTCGCCGAGCCGGACAAGTCCGTGCTGATCGCCGTGTCGCCCAACCAGCGGCAGCTGGAGATCGTCACCGGCAAGTACGCCCGCAAGCGCATCCCGGACACGTACGCGAAGCTCGCCGCGCTCTCCATGGTGGCGTCCTTCGGCGGCGGCGACCTGGCCGGCGGCATCATCCAGGGCCTCGACCAGCTCGCCAGCCACGCCGGCAAGGGCTGAGCCCTTCCCGCTACGACGAAGCCCGGCCCGCGGTACCGCGGGCCGGGCTTCCGTTTGTGCTCCTCGCTCAGGCGCTCCGGGCGTCCCTGGCCCGCGCCTTGAGGGCGCGGACCACGCCGTCGCGGCCCTCGGCCACCAGCCGGCGCAGCGACGCCGGGTGGCCCTCCTGGGCCAGCCAGGCGTCGGTGGCCGTCACCGTGTCCTCCTCGACCAGGTACGCCGGGTAGGCGAGCTGGACGAACTCCTGCGCCGGCTCGCTGTCCCGCTGCGCCCAGACCTGCGCGACGGTGGCGAAGTACCGCTCCCGGTACGGCGCGGTGAGCTCCACCTGCGCCGGGTGGGTGAAGCCCTGCAGCAGCGCCCGGTTGCGCCAGTTCGGCAGCGCCTCCGGGCCGGTGAGCTGCGCCCACACGGCCGCCTTGTTCTCGGCGGTGGGGACCAGGGCGTGCGCGTACGCGGCCTCCCGCTCGCCGCTGGCGGTCCGGTCGCCCGCCAGCTCCGCCTCGATCTCGGCCGGCCCGGCCGAGCCGTTGGCCACCAGGGACTGGAGCACCGCCCAGCGCAGCTCGGTGTCCACAGTCAGCCCCGCCGGCACCCCGGTGCCGTCCAGCCAGCCGCGCAGAACCGCCAGGTCCTCCTCCGCCCGGGCCGTCGAGACGTACGCCCGGGCCCAGGCGAGCTGGAAGCCACTGCCCGGCTCCGCGGTGGCCAGGGTGGCCTTGGCGGTACGGGACAGCTCGGCCCAGCCGGTCGGCGCCCAGGCCGGGTCGACGTAGAAGGTGAGCGTGGTGGTCGCCTGCCGCAGGGTGGCGGTGACCAGGTTGATGTCGGTCTCCGCCGGCAGCCCGGCCGCCGCCAGGGCCACGTAGTCCCGGGGTGCCAGCTCGGCGTCCCGGGTCATGTCCCAGGCGGCGGTCCAGCACAGCGCCCGGGCCAGCGACGAGTCGAAGCCGGCGATGTGCTGAACCACGGTCGCCATCGACCGCTCGTCCAGCCGCAGCTTGGTGTACGTGAGGTCCTCGTCGTTGAGCAGCAGCACGTCGGCGGCCCGCTTGCCGTGTAGCGCGGAGAGCTCGGTCAGCTCGCCGGTCACGTCCACCTCGACCGCCTCCCGGCGGACCAGCCGGCCGTCGGTCAGGTCGTAGAGGCCCACCCCGATCCGGTGGGTGCGCAGCGTCGGGTGCCCCGCCGGTGCCTCCTGCCGGACCACCACCCGCTCGTAGCTGCCGTCGGCGCCGATGGTGACCTCGGGGCGCAGGGTGTTCACCTGCGCGGTCTCCAGCCACTGCGCGGCGAACTTGCGCAGCTCCCGGCCGGAGGCCGTCTCCAGCTCGGTGAGCAGGTCGTCGAAGGTGGCGTTGCCCCAGGCGTGCTTGCCGAAGTACGCCCGCAGGCCGGCCAGGAACGGCTCCTCGCCCACGTACGCGACGAGCTGCTTGAGCACGCTGGCGCCCTTGGCGTACGTGATGCCGTCGAAGTTGACCTCGACCGCCTCCAGGTCCGGCATCTCGCAGTAGACCGGGTGGGTGGAGGATAGCTGGTCCTGCCGGTAGCCCCAGTTCTTGCGGATGGACAGGAAGGTCGTCCAGGCGTCGTGGAACCGGGTGGCGTGGGTGTTGCACCAGTGGCTGGCCCACTCGGCGAACGACTCGTTCAGCCACAGGTCGTTCCACCAGCGCATGGTGACCAGGTCGCCGAACCACATGTGCGCCAGCTCGTGCAGGATCGTGTTGGCGCGCTGCTCGTACTCGAAATCGGTGACCTGCGAGCGGAAGATGTAGTGCGACTCGGCGTGCGTGACGCAGCCGAAGTTCTCCATCGCGCCGGCGTTGAAGTCCGGCACCCAGAGCTGGTCGTACTTGGGCAGCGGGTAGCGCACGCCGAACTTCTCGTGGAAGAAGTCGAAGCCCTGCTTGGTGATCAGGAACAGGTCGTCCGAGTCCAGGTACCGCGCCATCGAGGCCCGGCAGTACACGCCCAGGTCGATGCCGTCGTGGCTGTCCCGCACCTCGTGGTACGGCCCCGCGCAGAGCGCGGTGATGTAGGTGCTCATCCGCACCGACTCGGCGAAGTGGACGGTCTTCAGCCCCTGGCCGGCCGGCTCCTCCCGCTCCACCGGCATGTTGGACACCACCCGCCAGTGGTCGGCGACGGTGGCGCGCCAGGTGTAGACGCTCTTCAGGTCGGGCTGGTCGAAGCAGGCGAAGACCCGCTGCGCGTCCGCCGTCTCGAACTGGCTGTACAGGTAGGTCTCCCCGTCCACCGGGTCCACCGTGCGGTGCAGGCCCTGCCCGCTGTTCGAGTACGCGAAGTCGGCGTCCACCGCGAGGACGTTCTCGGCGGCCAGGCCGGTGAGGGTGAGACCCTTCTCGGCCGACCAGTCGGCCAGGTCGACCGGCACGCCGTTGAGCGTGGCGGAGCGGACCGACTCGGCGGCCGCCTCGATGAAGGTGCTGGCCCCCGGCTCGGTACAGCGGAACCGGACCTCGGTCACCGAGCGGAACGTGCGGCCGGTGGCCTGCACGGCGGTGGACAGGTCAAGGCTGATGTCGTACCCGGTCACCTCGAGCAGGCGGGCCCGCTCGGTGGCCTCGACCTGGGTCAGGTTGCGCACTCCCGGCACTGTTCGTCTCCATCCCACTGTTCTCGCCGCGCCCCGCGGCACCGGCCTCGCCGGCCCGCTCGTGACGGCCGGTCCGAAACCGAGTCTTCCATGCGCAGACACCCTGCGGTGGTCGAGGTCACGCTCTCATTCCGGTACCGGTCGATCCCGCGCGGGGTGAGGATCGGTAGGGAAAGCGCCGGGACTCCGGCGCGCGGAAGTCGTGAAGGGATGACACCGTGACCGAACGTGTCGCCGTGGACATGTGGTTCGACCCGCTGTGCCCGTGGGCGTGGATCACCTCCCGTTGGCTGCTGGAGGTCGAGCAGGTCCGGGATGTGGAGATCCGCTTCCACGTGATGAGCCTCTCCGTGCTCAACGAGGGGCGCGACCTGCCGGAGCAGTACCAGGACCTGATGACCAAGGGCTGGGGCCCGGTACGCGTCTGCATCGCCGTGGAGCAGGCGCACGGCGGGGAGACCCTGGCGAAGCTCTACACCGCCATGGGCACCCGGATCCACCTGGGCAAGGAGGAACTCGGCCGGGACATGCTGGTCGGCGCGCTGACCGACGTCGGGCTGGACCCGGCGCTGGCCGACGCCGCCGAGTCCACCGAGTACGACGAGGCGCTGCGGGCCAGCCACGAGGCGGGCATGCGGCCGGTCGGCACCGACGTGGGCACCCCGGTGATCCACGCCCCGGGCCCGGACGGCGGCAAGGTCGCCTTCTTCGGCCCGGTGATCACCCCGGCGCCCAAGGGTGAGGCGGCCGGCAAGCTCTGGGACGGCGTCCTGCTGGTCGCCGGCACCCCCGGCTTCTACGAGCTGAAGCGCACCCGCGAGCTCGGCCCCGTCTTCGACTGAGGTGCAAGGAAGGGCCCCTTCTTAACGTCTCCGGTAGAGCACGGGCCCCCTGTTAACACCCCGGAACCCCGCACCGCCCGGCGTGACCCGGGC